>NZ_JBGNYC010000131.1:0-204 GCF_051844275.1 Cellulosimicrobium sp. CpK407 | reverse complement strand
ACTCAACCGCGGCAACCGCGCCTCCGTCTCCTGGACGACCGACCCGATCGTCACGAAGCCCTTCTTCCCGTGGCTTCCCGGCACCGGCGCGGGGACCATGGGCGTCCGCCGTGCCGTCTTCGAGGAGGTCGGCGGGTTCGACGAGTCGCTCGTGACCGGTGAGGACGTCGACCTGTCGTGGCGGGTCCAGCTCGCCGGGCACCC
>NZ_JBGNYC010000130.1:0-204 GCF_051844275.1 Cellulosimicrobium sp. CpK407 | reverse complement strand
CCTCAACCGCGGCGACGGCACGGCGGTGTCGTGGATGGTGGAGAGCGTCTACCGCATGGACTTCCTGCCGTGGCTGCCCGCCACGGGTGCGGGGACCATGGGCATCCGTCGTGCCGTCTTCGAGGAGGCGGGCGGCTTCGACGAGCGGCTGGCCACGAACGAGGACACGGACCTGTCGTGGCGGGTCCAGCTCGCCGGGCACCG
>NZ_JBGNYC010000129.1:0-211 GCF_051844275.1 Cellulosimicrobium sp. CpK407 | reverse complement strand
CCTCGTGGACGTGCTGGCCAACGACACCGACCCCGCCGGCGGCGTCCTCGTCGTCCAGTCGGTCAAGGTCCCCGCGGACGCGGGCGTCTCCGTCGCCGTGCTCGCCCACCAGATGCTGCGCATCACGGAGCTGCGCCAGCTCGACGGACCGGTCACCATCACCTACACCGTGTCGAACGGCACGGAGTCCGCCCCGGGCGAGGTGCGGGTC
>NZ_JBGNYC010000128.1:0-211 GCF_051844275.1 Cellulosimicrobium sp. CpK407 | reverse complement strand
GCTCGTGGACGTGCTGGCCAACGACACCGACCCCGCCGGCGGCGTCCTCGTCGTGCAGTCCGTGCGCGTTCCGGCCGACGCCGGGGTGTCGGTCGCGATCCTGGCGCACCAGATGCTCCGGGTGACCGAGATCCGGCGCCTGGACACGCCCGTGACCGTGGAGTACACGGCCTCCAACGGGACCGAGACGGCGACCGGCCAGGTGCGCGTG
>NZ_JBGNYC010000127.1:0-225 GCF_051844275.1 Cellulosimicrobium sp. CpK407 | reverse complement strand
AGCCGGCGGCGACACCAGCTGGGTCGGTAACACCACCGCCACCGCCGGCTTCGCCGGGTTCCAGACCGGAACAAACGCATCCAACTCTGCCGACGGCACCGTCACCTGCGGACCCGGAAACCCCGCAGCCGGCTACGCCATCGGCTCGAACGTCTCCTCCGTCCACGCCCTGGATCTGCTGGGCAACCGCTACCTCAACCTCCACCAGTGCAACTGGAGGTCGGC
>NZ_JBGNYC010000126.1:0-241 GCF_051844275.1 Cellulosimicrobium sp. CpK407 | reverse complement strand
GTGGCGCCGGCGCCCTCGAGGGCAGCCTTGGCCTTCTCGGCCGTCTCCTTGTTCGCGCCCTCCAGGACCGGCTTCGGGGCACCGTCCACGAGGTCCTTGGCCTCCTTCAGGCCGAGGGACGTGAGCGCGCGCACCTCCTTGATGACCTGGATCTTCTTGTCGCCGGCGGCCTCGAGGATGACGTCGAACTCGTCCTTCTCCTCCTCGGCCGGGGCGTCGCCCGAGCCACCCGCGGGGGCGG
>NZ_JBGNYC010000125.1:0-256 GCF_051844275.1 Cellulosimicrobium sp. CpK407 | reverse complement strand
GGGGTCCAGCGTGCGCATCGCGGTCCCCCTGGACGGGATCGACCCCGACGGCGACTCCGTCCAGGTCACCGGCATCGCGACCCCCGCCGCCAAGGGCACCGCCCGGGTCGTGGACGGACTGATCGAGTACGCGGCGTCGAAGAACGCCACCGGGCACGACACGTTCACCTACTCCGTGCTCGACGCCCGCGGGGCCACCGCCGTGGGGACGGTCCAGGTCGGCATCGCCCGGCCCGCCGAGACCAACCAGCCTCCC
>NZ_JBGNYC010000124.1:0-256 GCF_051844275.1 Cellulosimicrobium sp. CpK407 | reverse complement strand
CGGGTCCAGCGTGCGCATCGCGGTCCCCCTGGACGGGATCGACCCCGACGGCGACTCCGTCCAGGTCACCGGCATCGCGTCCCCGGCGGGCAAGGGGACGGTCGCCGTGGTCGACGGCTTCCTCGAGTACACCGCCGCGAAGAACGCGGTGGGGCTCGACACCTTCACCTACACCGTGCTCGACGCCCGCGGGGCGACGGCGACCGGCACCGTGCGCGTGGGGATCGCGCGCCCGGGGGAGACGAACCAGCCTCCT
>NZ_JBGNYC010000123.1:0-259 GCF_051844275.1 Cellulosimicrobium sp. CpK407 | reverse complement strand
GAGGTAGAGCTGTGAGTCTTGCGGTGGCTGGTCTGGGATCGGCTGGTGAGGATGGCGTCGGCTGCTCGCCGTGGTCGTGACTCGAGGTAGAGCCGGCCCTGTTGGGGGTGCCCTGCTACGGATCTGTCCGGCTGGGGTGGGCGGCCGGCGCTGTTCTGGCCCACCTCGGTGTCCTGATCAGAAGGGTGTCCGCCCCGGTGGGGCGTGACTCGTCACAGTGTTGTCCCGAAGTGACTCCTACCCAGGCCGGCGCCGGCCG
>NZ_JBGNYC010000122.1:0-274 GCF_051844275.1 Cellulosimicrobium sp. CpK407 | reverse complement strand
GCCCCCACGCCCGTCCGCGACCGAGTACCGGAACGTGCCCGTCCCCTGCGCGTCCTCGGGCACCACCGCCTGCAGCGCCGCACCGCCCATGATCGCCTGCACCGTCGCGTTGGCCGGGGAGTCCCCCGCCAGCGACGCCGTCATCACGTCCCCGTCCGGGTCCACGTCGTTGCCCAGCACCGGCAGGATCGTCGTACGACCCGGACGCACCCCGAAGCTGTCGTCCTGCGGCTGCGGCGGCTTGTTCGGCTGCGACCGGTCCGCGATGAACTGA
>NZ_JBGNYC010000121.1:0-274 GCF_051844275.1 Cellulosimicrobium sp. CpK407 | reverse complement strand
ACCACCGCGACCGTCCGCGACCGAGTACCGGAACGTGCCCGTCCCCTGCGCGTCCTCGGGCACGACCGCCTGCAGCGCGGCACCGCCCATGATCGCCTGCACCGTCGCGTTGGCCGGAGAGTCCCCCGCGAGCGACGCCGTCATCACGTCCCCGTCCGGGTCCACGTCGTTGCCCAGCACCGGCAGGATCGTCGTGCGACCCGGACGCACCCCGAAGCTGTCGTCCTGCGGCTGCGGCGGCTTGTTCGGCTGCGACCGGTCCGCGATGAACTGG
>NZ_JBGNYC010000120.1:0-292 GCF_051844275.1 Cellulosimicrobium sp. CpK407 | reverse complement strand
TTTTGCGGGGTTGGACGACATCGTGGCGGCGCGGGCGCGTAAGCGGGGTGTGGGGTTTGGTGCGTCGATCGAGACGGGTGCGGGGGAGGATCTGTTCGCGCAGGTGCGTCCGGAGGATCTGCATCGGTTCGGGTTGATCCCGGAGTTCATCGGGCGCCTTCCGGTGGTCGCGTCGGTGTCGGCGTTGGATGCGGAGGCGTTGGTGCGGATTCTGACGCAGCCGCGGAATGCGTTGGTGAAGCAGTATCAGCGGATGTTCGCGATCGACGGGGTGGAGCTGGAGTTCACCGAC
>NZ_JBGNYC010000119.1:0-292 GCF_051844275.1 Cellulosimicrobium sp. CpK407 | reverse complement strand
GTTTGCGGGGTTGGACGACATCGTGGCGGCGCGGGCGCGCAAGCGGGGGGTGGGGTTTGGTGCGTCGATCGAGACGGGTGCGGGGGAGGATCTGTTCGCGCAGGTGCGTCCGGAGGATCTGCACCGGTTCGGGTTGATCCCGGAGTTCATCGGGCGTCTTCCGGTGATCGCGTCGGTGTCGGCGTTGGACTCCGAGGCGTTGGTGCGGATCTTGACCCAGCCGCGCAATGCGTTGGTGAAGCAGTATCAGCGGATGTTCGCGATCGACGGGGTGGAGCTGGAGTTCACCGAG
>NZ_JBGNYC010000118.1:0-298 GCF_051844275.1 Cellulosimicrobium sp. CpK407 | reverse complement strand
GGTCCGTGCCAACACCGACACGGTCGACGACGCCCACCAGGGCAAGGCCACGAAGGTCGACGTGCTCGCGAACGACTCGAACCCGTTCCCCGACACACCGCTGAAGCTCGTCGACGCCGTCGTGGAGACCGGGCAGGGTTCGGCTGACCTGGCCGGTGACCAGGTCAGCGTGACGCCCCGCGACGACTTCGTCGGCGTCATGGTGGTCCGGTACCGGGTGCAGGACGCGACCAAGGACCCCGACCGCGAGGTCGAGGGTCGGATCCAGCTCAAGGTGCTCGGCAAGCCCGAGGCCCCC
>NZ_JBGNYC010000117.1:0-298 GCF_051844275.1 Cellulosimicrobium sp. CpK407 | reverse complement strand
CGCCCGCGCCAACCAGGACACCGTCGACGACGCCCACCAGGGCAAGCCCACCACGATCGACGTCCTCGCCAACGACGCCAACCCCTTCCCCGACACGCCCCTGGAGATCGTGGGTGCCGGTGTCGAGACGGGCCAGGGCGACGTCTCCTACGCCGGGGACGACGTCACGATCACCCCGGCCGAGAACTACGTCGGCATCATGGTCGTCACGTACCGCGTCCAGGACGCGACCAAGGACGCCGACCGCCTGGTCGAGGGCCGCGTCCAGGTCAAGGTGCTCGGCAAGCCCGAAGCTCCT
>NZ_JBGNYC010000116.1:0-319 GCF_051844275.1 Cellulosimicrobium sp. CpK407 | reverse complement strand
CGACTCCGACACCGACGCCAGCCGCAGCTCGTCACCGTTCGGATCGGTGTCGTTGCGCAACGGCTCCACCGTCACCGGCTGCCCCGCCGGCACCACCACGTGGTCGTTCACCGCCACCGGCGGCTGGGGACCGGGCACCACGTCCACCAGCAGCTTGCCCTCGAAGGACATCTCGCCGTCGGAGACGAGCAGGGTCACGATCTTGCGGCCCGTCGAGCCGCCGCCGTCGCGGAACTCGACCGTGCCGTCCGGGCGCGAGCGCACGTCGTCCCCGGCCACGGTCGCGGCCGCCGACGCCAGGTACAGGTCGTCCCCGTCC
>NZ_JBGNYC010000115.1:0-322 GCF_051844275.1 Cellulosimicrobium sp. CpK407 | reverse complement strand
GGACTCCGACACCGACGCCAGCCGCAGCTCGTCACCGTTCGGGTCGGTGTCGTTGCGCAACGGCTCCACCGTCACCGGCTGACCCGCCGGCACCACCACGTGGTCGTTCACCGCCACCGGGGGCTGCGGGCCCGGCACCACGTCCACCAGCAGCTTGCCCTCGAAGACGCCACCCTGCCCGTCCGCCACGGTGACCGTGACCACCTTGCGGCCGGTGGAGCCGCCGCCGTCGCGGAACTCGACCGTGCCGTCCGGGCGCGAGCGCACGTCGTCCCCGGCCACGGTCGCCGCGGCCGAGGCGAGGTAGAGGTCGTCGCCGTCG
>NZ_JBGNYC010000114.1:0-346 GCF_051844275.1 Cellulosimicrobium sp. CpK407 | reverse complement strand
ATCCTGCGAGAGCTCTTGTGAGCCCTCCCGTGTTCCGGCGCGAAGCACATACTAGCCGACTTCCGACCTGAACCGTGCATCCGGTCCGGGAGGCGGTCGGCACGCGAGAGGCCGCTCCGGACGATGCCGGGGCGGCCTCTCGCAGGTGCTCGTGGGCGATACTGGGATCGAACCAGTGACCTCTTCCGTGTCAGGGAAGCGCGCTACCGCTGCGCCAATCGCCCAAAGGGTGGTGCTGTTGCGAGGTGGAGATGGGATTCGAACCCACGTATACGGCTTTGCAGGCCGCTGCCTCGCCTCTCGGCCACTCCACCGCGACCTGCCCTCCGCCGCCGCGAGGCGGACG
>NZ_JBGNYC010000113.1:0-359 GCF_051844275.1 Cellulosimicrobium sp. CpK407 | reverse complement strand
GACAGCACGCGGGCGTCGATCTCGCGGGGCTGCGGGGGTGCGTTGTCCTCGCCGTCGCGGATGCGGATCGTGACCTGGGCGGAGTCCTCCTGCCCGTTGACGTCGCGCACCCGGTAGATCGCGTACGCGGTCCCGGCCTCGGGGCCGGCCTTGAACCGTAGCGTGTCCTCCGAGACGAACGCCTCGCCCAGGGCGGGGTCCACGTCCTGCTCGAGCTCGGGCTGCAGGAACAGCTCCAGCCCGTCGGGGTGGGTGTCGTTCTTCAGCACCGGGATCGTCACCACGTCCCCGGCGTGCACCGTGACCTCGTCCGCCGCCGCCTGCGGCGGCTGCAACCGCGTCGGCGCCGGCACGGGGAT
>NZ_JBGNYC010000112.1:0-396 GCF_051844275.1 Cellulosimicrobium sp. CpK407 | reverse complement strand
CGCCGGGGGGTGGGTGATGGTCGGGGCGGGTGTGCCGGACCTGAGCGTGGTGATTGCGGCGTTCGACGCGCAGGACACGCTGGACGAGCAGCTGGACGCGCTCGCGGAGCAGGATGTGGGGTTCGCGTTCGAGGTCCTGGTGTGCGACAACGGGTCGCGCGACGCCACGCCCGCGCTGGTGCGCCGCCGTCAGGAGCGCGAGCCGTGGCTGCGGCTCGTGGACGCCTCGGCGCGGCGCGGTCCGTCCGCGGCGCGCAACATCGGTGCCGGGCACGCGCGGGGCAGGTTCCTCGCGTTCTGCGACGCGGACGACGTGGTGGGCCAGGGCTGGCTGACCGGGATGCACGACGCACTCCAGGACGACGAGTTCGTCACCGGCAGCTGGGAGGGAGACCG
>NZ_JBGNYC010000111.1:0-400 GCF_051844275.1 Cellulosimicrobium sp. CpK407 | reverse complement strand
TGATCGGTCCGACGGGGACGGGTAAGACGTATCTGGCGCAGACGTTGGCGCGGATGTTGAACGTGCCGTTCGCGATCGCGGACGCGACGGCGCTCACCGAGGCGGGGTATGTCGGTGAGGACGTGGAGAACATTCTGTTGAAGCTGGTGCAGGCGGCGGACTTCGACGTGAAGAAGGCTGAGACGGGGATCATCTATATCGATGAGATCGACAAGGTGGCTCGCAAGGCGGAGAACCCGTCGATCACGCGTGATGTGTCGGGTGAGGGTGTGCAGCAGGCGTTGTTGAAGATCATCGAGGGTACGAGCGCGTCGGTGCCGCCGCAGGGTGGTCGTAAGCATCCGCATCAGGAGTTCATCCAGGTGGACACGTCGAACGTGTTGTTCATCGTGGCGGGGGC
>NZ_JBGNYC010000110.1:0-436 GCF_051844275.1 Cellulosimicrobium sp. CpK407 | reverse complement strand
GTGGCGGTGGACGACGAGATCACGGTGCGCCCGGGGCGCACGGTCTCGGTCGCGGCCCTGGCCAACGACACCGACCCCGACGGCGACCAGGTCGGCCTGGTCCCCGGCGCCATCGAGGACACCCACGACCTGGACGCCGAGGTCGTGACCGACCGCATCGTCCTGACCTCCCCCGACGCCGACGGCGCCTACACGTTCTACTACCAGGTCCAGGACACCTACGGCGCCCGCGCCACCGGCGCCGTCACCGTCAACGTCGCCGCCGACGCACCCCTGCTGCCCCCCGTCGCCCGCGACGACACCGTGCCCGTCGAGGACATCCTCGGCAAGACCGAGGTCACCGTCCCCGTCCTGGACAACGACGCCGACCCCGACGGCGCCGCGACCGAGCTCACCGTCACCACCGACGCGACCACCGCCACCGTCACCGACACCG
>NZ_JBGNYC010000109.1:0-524 GCF_051844275.1 Cellulosimicrobium sp. CpK407 | reverse complement strand
GACCTGCGGCAGGTGTTCCTGACCGGCGGGCGCCAGGGCGACGTGTTCTACCGCGACCGCTGGTCCCACGACAAGGTCGTGCGCTCCACCCACGGCGTGAACTGCACCGGGTCCTGCTCCTGGAAGGTCTACGTCAAGGACGGCATCATCACCTGGGAGACCCAGCAGACCGACTACCCCTCCGTCGGCCCGGACTCCCCCGAGTACGAACCCCGCGGCTGCCCCCGCGGCGCCGCGTTCTCCTGGTACACCTACTCCCCCACCCGCGTGCGCTACCCCTACGTCCGCGGCACCCTCTTGGACGCCTACCGCGCCGCGCGCGCCGCCACCGGCGACCCCGTCCTGGCCTGGGAACGCCTCACCACCGACCCCCAGACCGCACGGCGGTACAAGTCCGCGCGCGGCAAGGGCGGGCTCGTGCGCGCCACCTGGGACGAGGCCGCCGAGATCGTCGCCGCCGCCCACGTCCACACCATCAAGGCCTACGGACCCGACCGCGTCGCCGGGTTCTCCCCCATCCCCGC
>NZ_JBGNYC010000108.1:0-592 GCF_051844275.1 Cellulosimicrobium sp. CpK407 | reverse complement strand
TCGCGCTTGCGGCGGGTGTAGCCGAGTCCGAGGCCGGCCAGGCCGAGCAGGCCTGCGGTGGCGGCGGCGCCGGGGGCGACGAGGGGGATGCCGTTCTCGTCCTCGGTGATGGTGATGTTGACGGTGCCGACGGAGGTGTTGCCGTCCTGGTCGGTGATGGTGTAGCTGAACGAGTCGGTGCCGACGTACCCGGGGGCCGGGGTGTAGGTGAAGGTGCCGTCCTCGTTCAGGACCAGGTCACCGTGCCAGGGGCCGGCGCCCGGGCCGGTGACGGTGATGGTGGATCCGTCGGGGATGACGTCGTTGTCCAGGACGTTGCCGGTCAAGGTGGTGTCCTGCACGGTGGTGTACTCGTCGGTGATTGCCTGGAGCTCGTCGGGGCAGGGGTCCCCGGTGGCGGTGTACTCGGCCAGGGTGATGGCGGCGGTGGAGGTCGGGGTGCCGGTCCCGGTGCCGTTGAGCACACCCTGACGGGTGGAGGTGATCGCGGGCTCGGTCACGGTCTGCTCGCACGCGGGCGGGTCGGGGACCTCGGAGGTGAACGCGAACTCGATGAACCCCTGACCACGCGCCACATCCAGAAGATCCAGCG
>NZ_JBGNYC010000107.1:0-615 GCF_051844275.1 Cellulosimicrobium sp. CpK407 | reverse complement strand
CCCGAGCTGTCCTACGACTACGGTGCGCTCGAGCCGCACATCTCCGGGCGGATCATGGAGCTGCACCACTCCAAGCACCACCAGGCCTACGTCACCGGCGCGAACACCGCCCTGGAGAAGCTCGCCGAGGCCCGCGAGACCGGCGACTTCGCCGCGATCAACCTGCACGAGAAGAACCTCGCGTTCAACCTCGGCGGCCACGTCAACCACTCCGCCTTCTGGACCAACCTCTCCCCCGAGGGCGGCGGCGAGCCCACCGGCGAGATCGGCGCCGCGATCGACGAGCACTTCGGCTCCTTCGACGCCTTCAAGAAGCAGTTCGCCGCCGTCGCCGCCGGCGTCCAGGGCTCCGGCTGGGCCATCCTCGCCTGGGACTCGATCGGCTCCAAGCTCGTCACCGTCCAGCTCTACGACCAGCAGGGCAACCTCACCCTCGGCCTCACGCCGATCGTGCTGCTCGACGTCTGGGAGCACGCCTACTACCTCGACTACCAGAACGTGCGCGCCGACTACGTCACCGCCTGGTGGAACCTCGTCAACTGGTCCGACGCCGAGGCCCGCCTCCAGCGCGCCAAGACCCAGACCGCCGGGCTCATCGTCCCCGCCTGACGCCCC
>NZ_JBGNYC010000106.1:0-617 GCF_051844275.1 Cellulosimicrobium sp. CpK407 | reverse complement strand
ACCCTTGGGCACGTCCGGGGACGCCTGGGCGTGCAGCGTGCTGCCCTCGACCGTCACGGTGACGCCCTGGGCCTGGCCGGTGGCCTTGAAGGTCAAGGAGTCGCCGTCGGGGTCGGTCGCGAAGCGTGCGAGGTCGATCGAGGCCTCCTCGCCCGCCGCGACGTCGAGCGTCGGGGTGGAGAGCTCGGGCGCCAGGTTCTCCGGCGGGACCACGCTGATCGGCAGCGTGAGCAGCGCGGTGTGGCCCTCGGGGTCGTCGGGGCCGGAGCCGTCGGTCACCTCGAAGGTGACGGCGGCCGGCCCGACGTACTCGGCATTCGACGTGTAGACGATCTCGGTGGTCGAGGGCACCTCGCGGGTCCCCTCGAGCGCGGTGACCTTCTCCTCGGTCGTCAGGCGCGGGGTCTTGCCCTCGACGACGAGCACGTAGTCCGTGATGTCGATCGGCAGCGGCTCGCCGCTGACGACCTCCAGAGGCGTGATGCCCGGACGCAGGGTCGGTGCCTGGTCCGTCATCCCCGGCACCTTGACGAAGGCCTTGGCGGTGAGGCCGTCGACGTCGGTGGCGGTGTAGGTGATGACCTGGCGGTTCTCGGTGAGGGTGACGACGAGCTCGT
>NZ_JBGNYC010000105.1:0-620 GCF_051844275.1 Cellulosimicrobium sp. CpK407 | reverse complement strand
GCGAGCTCGTCGTCACCCTCACCGAGAACCGCCAGGTCATCACCTACACCGCCACCGACATCGACGGCCTCACCGCCAAGGCCTTCGTCAAGGTGCCCGGCCTCACCGACCAGAGGCCGACGCTCCGGCCGGGGACGCAGCTCGAGGTGCTGGCCGGGGAGTCCCTGCCGATCGACATCACCGAGCACGTGCTCGTGGTCGAGGGCAAGACGCCGCGCCTGACGACCGAGGACGCCGTGAAGGTCACCGAGGGCTCGCGCGAGGTCCCGTCGGTGACCCAGATCGTCTACACGCCCGACCCCGCCTACACCGGGCCGGCGTCGGTGTCGTTCGAGGTGACCGACGGGTCCGGCCCGGACGACCCCGAGGGGCACACCAACGTCCTGACCATCCCCGTCCAGGTCCTGCCTCCGGAGAACCTCGCGCCCGAGCTCGTCGGGTCTCCGGCGCTCGACGTGGCCGCGGGCGAGGAGGCCTCGGTCGACCTCGCACGCTTCGCCACGGACGCCGACGGAGACCCGCTGACGTTCACCGCGTCCTCGGGCGGTGCGCAGGGCGTCACGGTCTCGGTCGAGGGCAGCACCCTGCACGCCCAGGCCACGCCCGAGGTGCCCAAGGGC
>NZ_JBGNYC010000104.1:0-638 GCF_051844275.1 Cellulosimicrobium sp. CpK407 | reverse complement strand
GCCACCGGTACGCTGACGTCGCCGCCGCGTACCAGCGCCGGGAGGACCAGTCGTCCGGGGCGGCGGCACCGGTGCCGGAGCTGCGGCCCGCCGCCCGTGCGGAGGCCACGGCCGGGCGCGCCGCGCGGGCGATCGGCTCGGTGCGGCGCGTGCTCGGCAAGGTCGTGCGGGTCCGGAGCCGGAGGGACCTCGCCGACCGGGTGCAGCGCGTCGGGCACGACCTGGGCTTCCGGTTCGCGCGGACCGACCCGACCGTCGCGCGCGTCCCCGTGCCCCCGGTCCTGCCCGACCCGTCGTAGCCCGGGCCGAGGTGCGCTCGGGCCGGTACGGCGGGCTTCGCTCAGGACGGTTCGGTGGCGCCGCTCAGACCGGTGGTGGGAGCACGGCGGGGACCGGGACCCGCGGCGCGGCGGGGTCGACACGGCCCCACCGGTAACCGGCCTGCTCGCCCACGCGCCAGACCGTCTCGGCGAGACCGACCCGGCCGCGCGACAGCTTGTTGCGGATCGTGCGCGCCATGCGACGGACGACCGAGAGAGCACCGGCCCGGGCGACCGGCGGTCCCGGGTCCGCGGGGCCAGGCCCCGGTGTCGCGGCACCGGTGGTGAAGGCGGCGGCGACGTCGGCGTAGCGGTGCT
>NZ_JBGNYC010000103.1:0-721 GCF_051844275.1 Cellulosimicrobium sp. CpK407 | reverse complement strand
GCTGGACGACTCCGGGACGAGCTCCGCGTCCCCCGTGAACGTCGCGCACCTCAAGCTGGACGGACAGGTTCGTCTGCCGGCGGGGGCGCAGGTGGTCTCCGGTGGCGCGACGACGGCGATCCTCGACGGCGAGGAGGGCCTGCTGTGGGTGCTGCCGTTCGACGGGGCGACGTCGTTCGACGCGGAGAAGCTGGACCCCGTGGCCGAGGTCGGCGGTGACGGCGCGCTGACCGTGTCGCAGGACGGGACGGTGTTCGCGGCGATCCCGTCCACGGGGACGCTGTGGACGGTGGCGACGACGTCCAAGGGCACGGTGGACGGTGAGGCCTCCTCCGCGCCCCTGCCGGTGAGCAAGGGCGCGGAGGTCGAGGTGACCGCGGTCGGTGACAAGCCTGTGGTGCTCGACCGGTCCGCGTCCCACCTGATCCTGCCCGGCGGGAAGAGCGTGGCGATCGAGGGGGGCGGGGACGCGCGCCTGCAGCAGCCGTCGCAGTCCTCGGACGTGGTCGTGGTCGCCACGACGGACGCCCTCGTCTCCCAGCCGCTGAAGGGCGGGGACGCGCAGCGGCGTGCCGCGCAGGGCGTGCCGGCGGCGCCCGTGCAGCTCGGCGCCTGCACGTACGGGGCGTGGGCCTCGACGGGTCAGGTGATCCGTGACTGCGACGGCACGGGTCGGGACGTCGACGAGCGCCTCGAGGGCCTGGACCCCCAGACCCGCCTC
>NZ_JBGNYC010000102.1:0-721 GCF_051844275.1 Cellulosimicrobium sp. CpK407 | reverse complement strand
CCTCGACGACACGAGCACCGGTACGGCGTCTCCTGTCGACGTCGCGCACCTGAAGCTGGACGGGCAGGTTCGTCTGCCGGCGGGGGCGCAGGTGGTCTCCGGTGGTGCGACGACGGCGATCCTCGACGGCGAGGAGGGCCTGCTGTGGGTGCTGCCGTTCGACGGGGCAGCCTCGTTCGACGCGGAGAAGACGGACCCGACGGTCGAGGTCGAGGGCGGGGGAGCCCTCACGGTGTCGCAGGACGGGACGGTGTTCGCCGCGATCCCGTCGACGGGGACGTTGTGGACGGTGGCGACGACGTCCAAGGGCACCGCGGACGGCGACCCGTCGTCCTCCTCCCTGCCCGTGGGCAAGGGAGCGGAGGTCGAGGTGACCGCGGTGGGCGACAAGCCGGTCGTGCTCGACCGGTCGGGCTCGCAGCTCGTGCTCCCGGGTGGCAAGACGGTGACCCTGGACGACGGCGCCGAGGCGCGGCTCCAGCAGCCGTCCGCGGGGTCGGCGAACGTCGTCGTGGCGACGACCGGGGGGCTGGTCACGCAGCCGCTCAAGGGTGGCGACGCGCTGCGGCGCTCGGCCGAGGGGCGCCCGGCCGCGCCGGTGCAGCTCGGCGGCTGCACGTACGGGGCGTGGGCCTCGACCGGTCAGGTGATCCGTGACTGCGACGGCACCGACCGCGACCTGGACACCCGCCTGGAGGGGATCGATCCGCAGGCGCGTCTG
>NZ_JBGNYC010000101.1:0-809 GCF_051844275.1 Cellulosimicrobium sp. CpK407 | reverse complement strand
CGCGGACGCCCTGCCCGTTCAGCTCCCAGCCCGCGGAACCCGGCCCGCAGAGCGCCGCCGCGTCGGCGGCGTTCGACGCGTTCGTCCCGACAGCCCAGTTGCCCGTAGCGGACCCGGCGTTGGTCGTGTAGCGGTAGCGCGGGTTGCCGGTCAGGTCCGACGCGATGGCGTAGTCGCACTGGTGAAGGTTGACGTACCGGTTGCCCAGCGTGTCGAGCACCTCGACCTGGTCGCCGTTGAGCTCCCACGTCAGACCGTTGTTCGTCCCACCCGGCCCGCAGTCGCCCGCGGCCTTCGGCGCGTTCGCCGCGGTCGACGGGGCACCCCAGTTGCCGCCGCCCAGGTTCGTCACCCAGCGCGCCACGTCGCCGCGGCCGACGCTCGGCATCACGTAGTCGCACTCCTGGAGGTTCACGTAACGGTTGCCGAGGAGGTCCAGCGCCGCGACCTGGCTGTTACGCAGTACCCACGTGCCGCCCGCATCCCCCGCCCCACCGGCGCCACAGCTCGCCGCGGAGTCGGCGGTGTTCGACGCGTTCGTTCCGGCACCCCAGTTGCCCCCGCCGAGGTTGGTCACGTACCGGAACTGATCACGCTCGGTACCCGTGGAACTGCGCAGGACGAAGTCACACTGGTGCAGGTTGAGGTAGCGCTTGATGCCGTTGCGCAGGATGCCGGTCTGGGAAGCGTTGGACTCGCCGTTGAACCCGGCCGAGGGGGAGACCTGCAGGTTGTCGCCGGACCAGACGGAGTCGGCGACGGCGGTGGCCTTGGTCTCGGCACCGACGGTACCGGTGGTGACGTCGGAG
>NZ_JBGNYC010000100.1:0-1009 GCF_051844275.1 Cellulosimicrobium sp. CpK407 | reverse complement strand
GGCACTGGTGAGGTCATCGATACCCGAGAGTTCCCGACCACGAGCGCGGGCCTGGCCCGTGCGATCGCGTGGGTCGCGCGCCGCACCGGTGGTGATCTCGCCGTGTTGTGGGTGATCGAGGGCGTCGCGTCCTATGGTGCGGGCCTGACCGGCGCCGTCGAACGGGCGGGCTACGAGGTCGTCGAGGCCGCGCGGATGGACGCGCGCGCCCACCACGGGATCGGCAAGTCCGACCCGTTGGACGCTGCCCGCATCGGTGCCGCCGTCCTGGCGCTGGATACCGACCAGCTGCGCCGTCCGCGCCGGGGCGACGGCATCCGAGCCGCCCTACGCGTCCTGGTCACCGCCCGCGACCACATGACAGGCGAACGCACCGCCACCATCAACGCACTGACCGCCCTGGCCCGCGTGGTCGACCTCGGCCCCGACGCCCGCAAGCCACTGACCCGCACCCAGATCGCCGCAGTCGCGCGCTGGCGCCCGCGCGAGGAAGACCTCGCCACCGCGACCGCACGCACCGAAGCCGTCCGCCTGGCCAAGCGCGTGAACGAGCTCGACGAACAGATCGCCGCCAACCAGGCCCGCTTGACCGAGCTCGTCCAAGCCAGCCAGGCCGCACCGCTGCTGACCAAGATCGGCATCGGCCCCGTCACCGCCGCGATCGCCCTGACCGCCTGGTCCCACCCCGGCCGGGTCCGCTCCGAAGCAGCCTTCGCCGCCCTGGCCGGGGTGAACCCCATCCCCGCGTCCTCGGGCAACACCGTCCGTCACCGACTCAACCGCGGCGGCGACCGCCGCCTGAACAAAGCCCTGCACATCGCCGTCCTGACCCGCATGACCCACGACCCCGAAACCCGCGCCTACATCGAACGACGACGAGCCCAAGGACGCACCACCCGAGAGATCCGACGCTGCCTCAAGCGCTACCTCGCCCGCCAGATCTACAGGACCCTCAACACCACCGAACCCACCACCACCCCAGCTTGACGAACATAGAAGGATCCGTGGT
>NZ_JBGNYC010000099.1:0-1488 GCF_051844275.1 Cellulosimicrobium sp. CpK407 | reverse complement strand
CGGGCTGACAGCCCTATGTCAAGCAGCCTCCTTGGTGAGGTTGTTGAGGCGGCCGTGTAGGTCGGGGTTGTAGGGCATGTGGTCGTGCCAGCAGCGCCACAGGATTCTGGTCCAGCCCTGGGCCAGGATCCTTGCTGCGTGGGGGTGGCGGCAGCCGCGGTCACGGGCTCGGCGGTAGGTGTCGGCTGCCCAGGTGTTCGCGCGCGGGGTGTCTTGGGCCCAGTCGACGAGAGCCGCGCGGAGTTGCTTGTTGCATCCGCGCCGGTAGGCGACGTTGAGGAACTTGCCCGATTGCCGGGTGGAGGGAGCCACGCCGGCCGCGGCGGCCAGGGCCTGGGCGTCGGGGAACCGTGCGCGGCAGTCGCCGATCTCGGCCAGGAGGGTGGCAGCGCGGACGGTGCCGGCGCGGGGTAGCGACTGGAAGATCGGCCCGTCGGGATGGGCCAGGAGCGCTTCCTTGATCCGGGCCTCGAGGTTGTCCTGCTGGGCGCGCAGCGTGGTGAGCAGGTCGACCAGGGCGGTGACGATCACCTCGCCGGCCTCGGCGGCGGGACCGTGCACATGTCCCACCACGGCTTGGCGCAGGTGAGCGACGAGCTCGTCGGGAGTCTGCCGGCCGCAGTAGCCGTTGGCCCGCAGCCAGTGCGCCATCCTGACCGGGGACAGCCAGGCGGCCTTCGCTTCGGAGGGGAACCTGCGCAGGAACGCCAGGCTGATCGGGATGTCGAGCTGGCTAAACAGCCCGACCGCGCCGGGGAAGTTGTGCTGCAGCACCGCCAGCAGCTGGTTGTTGACCGCGATGCGGTGATCGACCAGGTCATGACGTGCGCGGATCAGCATCCGTAAGGCGATCGTCTGGGGACTATCAGGCCGGACGAGTGCCCACCGGCCGGCATCGGTGCGTAGCGCATCGGCCAGCACGAACGCGTCGAACCGGTCGTCCTTGTTGCCTGCTGCCCCGTAGCGGGCTCGCAGCGACCGGACCTGACGCGAGGAGATCACCACGACCTCGAACCCCGACCGGATCAGGTGCTCGACCACGGGACCATCCCCACGTTCGATCCCGACCCGGTCAACGCCGTGATCCCTGAGCAGGGTGGCGACCTTGACCAACCCGGCCTTCGAGTGCGTCACCGTGACTTCTTCGACGCGGTCACCTGCCCCGTTGACGATACAGACCGCATGGTGCTGCCAGGACCAGTCGATCCCGGCGAACGCGCGCGTAGCCTCCATGGTGTGTGCTCCTTCCGTCTAGCCCACGGAGAAGCACTCCGGCCCCGGGACGTGACGGCCGGTTGGTCACTGCGGCACTCGCGGTGCAAAGCCCTATGGCCGGTCTGCACGTCCCGGGCCACCGAGCCCTGCAACTGTCAGCCAGGTCCTCACCAAGGGCAGGACTCGCTCAGCCCGGCAGTGACCCGGCAGCACCGGGGTGCAGACAAGACGTTTCCACGCCTGTCTAGACCTACGGTCCACCAGTGACCTCAG
>NZ_JBGNYC010000098.1:0-1777 GCF_051844275.1 Cellulosimicrobium sp. CpK407 | reverse complement strand
CGGGAGCACGACGTCCGAGAACAGCGTCGTCGACGTCATCCGGAAGTCGGCCGTGACGAGCAGGTCGAGCTTCCCCTGCGGCGCCTCGTCGTGCCACGCGATGTCCCGCGGCCGCCGGTCCGGCCCCGACTCCGGTGCGCGCACCGCGGCGTCGGTCCCGAGCAGGTGCTTGAGGAAGTACTCGTTGCCCTTGCCCGACGACCCCAGCAGGTTCGCGCGCCAGACGGTGAGCACGCGCGGGAAGTTCGCCGGGTCGTCGGGGTCCGCGCACGCGTAGTCCAGCTCGCCCGAGGAGAGCTGGTCGACGACGTGGCGCACCGGGTCCTTGCCCGCCGCCTCGGCCTCGTCCACGAGGTCGAGCGGGTTGCGGTCGAACGTCGGGTAGCTGGGCGTCCAGCCGCGACGGACGGACTCCACCAGCGTGTCCGCCGTCGTGCGGCCTGCGAGCTTCCCGGTGGCGAGCGGGGACGCGAGCGCGTCCGCGGGCAGGCCGTCGTAGCGCCACTGGTCCGTCGCGAGGTACCAGAAGGCCGTGCTGATCATGAGGCGCGGAGGACGGGCCCAGTCCGCCGCGTTGGCGTACTGCTGGAACCCCGTGATCGGGCGGACCTTCTCCTGCCCCACGTAGTGCGCCCAGCCGCCGCCGTTCACGCCCTGGCAGCCGGTCATCGTCACGAGCGCGAGGAACGTGCGGTAGATCGTGTCGGAGTGGAACCAGTGGTTGGTGCCCGCGCCCATGATGATCATCGAGCGGCCGCCCGAGTCGAGCGCGTTCTGCGCGAACTCCCGCCCGATGCGCGCCGCGGCGGCCGCGGGGACGCCGGTGATCTCCTCCTGCCACGCCGGGGTGCCCGGGGTCGCCGGGTCGTCGTACCCCGTCGGCCACGTGCCCGGCAGGTCGAGGTCGGGGCGGTCCACGCCGTACTGCGCGAGCAGCAGGTCGTAGACCGTCGTCACCAGGTGCTCGCCCACGCGGTGCGTCGGCACGCCGCGCCGGACGGCGCCCGCGCCGCCCTGGTGCTCGGCGCCCTCCTCGGGAGCGAGGTCGAAGCGCGGCAGGTCGACGGCGACCGGCTCGTCCGACGTGCCGCCCGCCAGGTCCGCGACCGACAGCGCGGGCTCGACGCCCTCGAGGTCGAGGTTCCACCTCCCGGGGTCGCCGTAGCGGTGCCCGAGCGACCCGTTGGGGACGACGACGTCGCCCGCGCGGGACAGGATCACCGTCTTCGACGCGGCGTTCGTGGCGCCGGCCTGGTCGGCGGCGGGCGTGCCCGCGAGCCGGTCCGCCGTGAGGAAGCGCCCGGGCACGTACGCGTCTCCGCGCCGGTCGAGCGTCACGAGGTACGGAGCGTCGGTGAATCGCGCCATGTAGTCGAGGAACCGGGGAGCGCGGTCGCGCACGTGGAACTCGGTGAGGATGACGTGGCCCATGGCCTGGGCGAGGGCGCCGTCGGTGCCGGGATGGGGAGCGAGCCACTCGTCCGCGAACTTGGTGTTGTCCGCGTAGTCGGGCGACACGGTCACGACCTTCTGGCCCCGGTACCGAGCCTCCGCCATGAAGTGGGCGTCCGGGGTGCGCGTGACCGGGACGTTGGAGCCCCACATGATGCAGTAGGTGGCGTTCCACCAGTCGGCGGACTCCGGGACGTCGGTCTGGTCGCCGAACACCTGCGGGGACGCGACGGGCAGGTCGGCGTACCAGTCGTAGAACGACAGCATGCTCCCGCCCAGGAGCTGCACGAACCGCGAACCCACCCCGTGCGACACCATCGACATC
>NZ_JBGNYC010000097.1:0-1840 GCF_051844275.1 Cellulosimicrobium sp. CpK407 | reverse complement strand
GACCGACTTCGACATCTTCCACACGCTGGCGGGGAAGGTGTCCGAGCTCGCGGTGACGCACCTCGGGGTCCGGGAGGACCTCGT
The DNA here is from genome assembly GCF_051844275.1 of Cellulosimicrobium sp. CpK407. Classification (NCBI taxonomy): domain Bacteria; kingdom Bacillati; phylum Actinomycetota; class Actinomycetes; order Micrococcales; family Promicromonosporaceae; genus Cellulosimicrobium; species Cellulosimicrobium sp. CpK407. Next base: position 1,756 of record NZ_JBGNYC010000097.1, on the reverse strand, counting down.
CGCGGCGCCGCTCGCGCACGACACCCCGGACGAGATGGCGGTCCCGCACGGCGCGCTCACCGACTCGGGCCTGCCCGTGACGGAGCGCGAGCTCGTGCCGGGCGTGACGATGCCGAAGCTCGTGGTCGTCGAGCGGGACTACCCGGCGTTCGCCGCGCGCATGGCGTCGCTCGGCCCGCTCACGGAGAAGGCGGGCATGGTGACCAAGGGCGTGCACTTCTCGCCCGCGCCCGAGGTCGCCGACCTCGGACGTCGCAACGGCCTCGTCCAGGACGGTCCTGCGGCCGGGCGCCCGCGCCTGGACCGCGACACGCACGCGTGCGAGATGATCCTCGCGCTGTCGGGGACGACGAACGGCCGGCTCGCGGTGCAGGGGTTCGAGCACGTGGAGCAGCGCACGGGCACCCGGCTCGCGGACCTCGCCCTGGACGAGCAGGGCAAGCGCGTGACGTTCCCGGACGTGCAGTCGCGCCCGACGCCGGTCATCACCTCTCCCGAGTGGTCGGGGTCGGAGCACGGGGGCCGCCGGTACTCGGCGTTCGTCGTCAACGTGGAGCGGCTCAAGCCGTGGCACACGCTCACGGGTCGCCAGCACCTCTACCTCGACCACGACTGGATGATCGAGCTCGGCGAGCACATGCCGATCTTCCGGCCGCCGCTCGACATGCACCGCCTGTTCGGCGACTCGCCGGTCGTGGGCGACACGTCGCCGTCGGGCTACCCCGCCTCCGGCGGTCACGCCGAGGTCGCGGTGCGGTACCTGACTCCGCACAACAAGTGGTCGATCCACTCGGAGTACCAGGACAACCTCTTCATGCTGTCCCTGTCCCGCGGTGGCCCGAACGTCTGGATGTCGCCCGCCGACGCCGCCAAGATCGGGGTCGCGGACAACGAGTGGATCGAGGCGTACAACCGCAACGGCGTGGTCGTGGCGAGGGCGGTGGTCAGCCACCGGATGCCGGAGGGCACGGTGTACATGCACCACGCGACCGACCGCACGATCGACGTCCCGCTCGCCGAGACGTCCGGGCTGCGCGGCGGCATCCACAACTCGCTCACGCGCATCCTCCTCAAGCCGACGCACCTCGCGGGCGGGTACGCCCAGCTCTCCTACGCGTTCAACTACCTCGGGCCCACGGGGAACCAGCGCGACGAGATGACCGTCATCCGACGACGCAGCCAGGAGGTGCGGTACTCGTGACCCTCGTGACCAGGACCGGGACAGCGCGGGGCCAGGCCGCGGGCAGGGTGTCGTCGGCACGGGAGGGGGTGACGTCGTGCGGGTGATGGCGCAGATGTCGATGGTGATGAACCTGGACAAGTGCATCGGGTGTCACACGTGCTCGGTCACGTGCAAGCAGGCCTGGACGAACCGGACCGGGGTCGAGTACGTGTGGTTCAACAACGTCGAGACCCGCCCCGGGCTGGGGTATCCGCGCACCTACCAGGACCAGGACCGCTGGCAGGGCGGCTGGGTCCGCACCACGAAGGGCAAGCTGAAGCTGCGCGCCGGGGGCCGGTTGAAGAAGCTCGCCACGATCTTCTCCAACCCCGTCCTGCCCTCGATCCACGACTACTACGAGCCGTGGACGTACGAGTACGACATGCTCCTGTCGGCCCCCCAGGGCCCCCACACCCCCGTCGCCCGCCCCACGTCGCTCCTCACGGGCAAGGACATGACCATCTCCTGGTCGGCGAACTGGGACGACGACCTCGCCGGCTCCACCACCACCATGGCCGACGACCCGGTCCTGCG
>NZ_JBGNYC010000096.1:0-1855 GCF_051844275.1 Cellulosimicrobium sp. CpK407 | reverse complement strand
CACCGACTTCGACATCTTCCACACGCTCGCCCGGCACGTCTCCGAGCTGTCGGAGACCCACCTGGGCGTGCGCAAGGACGTCGTCGCCGTCCCGCTCGCGCACGACACCCCGGACGCCATGGCGACGCCGCACGGCGAGGTCCTGCCCCAGGACGAGCTCGTGCCCGGGGTCACGATGGCGAGGCTCGTCGTCGTCGAGCGGGACTACCCCGCCCTCGCGGCGCGGCTCGCCGCCCTCGGTCCGCTCACGCAGACGGTGGGCATGGTCACCAAGGGCGTCACGTTCGACCCGACGCCGGAGGTCGAGCGGCTCGCCGTCGCGAACGGCGTCGTCGCCGACGGCCCGGCGGCGGGGCGCCCGCGCCTGGACCGCGACACGCACGTCTGCGAGATGATCCTCGCGCTGTCGGGGACGACGAACGGCCGGCTCGCGGTGCAGGGGTTCGAGGACCTGGAGCGGCGCACCGGGCAGCGTCTGGCCGACCTCGCGCGGGACGAGCAGGGCAAGAGGATCACCTTCCCGGACGTGCAGTCGCGCCCCACGGCGGTCATCACCTCTCCCGAGTGGTCCGGGTCGGAGCACGGCGGGCGGCGCTACAGCGCCTTCGTCATCAACGTGGAGCGCCTCAAGCCCTGGCACACCCTCACGGGCCGCCAGCACTTCTTCCTCGACCACGACTGGATGACGGAGCTCGGCGAGCAGCTCCCGGTCTACCGGCCGCCCCTCGACATGCACCGCCTGTTCGGCGACTCGCGGGTCGGCGACACGTCCCCCACGGGGGCGCAGGGGTCGGAGGGCTACGCGGAGGTCGCCGTGCGGTACCTCACGCCGCACTCGAAGTGGTCGATCCACTCCGAGTACCAGGACAACCTCTTCATGCTCTCGCTCTCGCGCGGCGGCCCCACGATCTGGATGAGCCCGCAGGACGCGGAGAAGATCGGCGTCGCGGACAACGAGTGGATCGAGTCCTACAACCGCAACGGCGTCGTGGTCGCGCGGGCCGTCGTCTCGCACCGCATGCCCGAGGGCACGGTCTTCATGTACCACGCGAAGGACCGGACCGTGGACGTCCCGCGGTCGGAGACGTCCGGGCTCCGCGGGGGCATCCACAACTCCCTGACCCGCGTGCTGCTCAAGCCCACCCACCTCATCGGCGGCTACGCGCAGCTCTCGTACGGCTTCAACTACATCGGCCCGACGGGCAACCAGCGTGACGAGGTCACGGTGATCCGGCGACGGAGTCAGGAGGTGACCTACTGATGTCTGGAACGGCGACACGCATCGGCACGGACGAGTGCGGAACGGCGACGCGAAGGGCGAGGAACGAGTCCGCAGCGGAGCGTGACCTGGGTACCGGAGTGGAGCGTGACGTCCGGTGAAGGTCATGGCGCAGATGTCGATGGTGATGAACCTGGACAAGTGCATCGGGTGTCACACGTGCTCGGTCACGTGCAAGCAGGCCTGGACCAACCGGACCGGGGTCGAGTACGTGTGGTTCAACAACGTCGAGACCCGCCCCGGACTGGGGTACCCGCGCACCTACCAGGACCAGGAACGCTGGCAGGGCGGCTGGGTCCGCACCACGAAGGGCAAGCTCAAGCTGCGCGCCGGGGGCCGGTTGAAGAAGCTCGCCACGATCTTCTCCAACCCCGTCCTGCCCTCCATCCACGACTACTACGAACCCTGGACCTACGAGTACGACATGCTCCTGTCCGCCCCCCAGGGCCAGCACACCCCCGTCGCGCGCCCCACGTCGCTGCTCACGGGGCAGGACATGACCATCTCGTGGTCGGCGAACTGGGACGACGACCTCGCCGGCTCCACCACCACCATGGCCGACGACCCGGTCCTGCA
>NZ_JBGNYC010000095.1:0-1972 GCF_051844275.1 Cellulosimicrobium sp. CpK407 | reverse complement strand
GGGCAGCACGACGTCGGAGAACAGCGTCGTCGACGTCATGCGGAAGTCGAGCGTGACGAGCAGGTCGAGCTTGCCCTGCGGCGCCTCGTCCCGCCAGGTCATCGACCGCGGGCGGCGCTCGGGGCTCGACTCGGCCGCGTTGACCGCGGCGTCCGTGCCGAGCAGGTGCTTGAGGAAGTACTCGTTGCCCTTGCCCGACGACCCGAGGATGTTCGCGCGCCACACCGTCACGACGCGGGGGAAGTTCGCGGGGTCGTCCGGGTCCTCGCACGCGAAGCGCAGGTTCCCGGCCTTGAGCTCGTCGACCACGTGCTGCGCGGGTTCCTTGCCCGCCGCACGGGCCTCGTCCACCAGGTCGAGCGGGTTGCGGTCGAACGTCGGGAAGCTCGGCATCCAGCCGCGCTGCGCCGACTCGACGAGCGTGTCCGCCGTCGTGCGCCCGGAGAACTGGCCCTGCGCGAGCGGCGACGCGAGCGCGTCCGCGGGCAGGCCGTCGTAGCGCCACTGGTCCGTCGCGAGGTACCAGAACGCCGTGCCGATCATCTGCCGCGGCGGGCGCGACCAGTCCAGTCCGCCTGCGTACTGCGCCCAGCCCGTGACCGGCCGGCACTTCTCCTGCCCCACGTAGTGCGCCCACCCGCCGCCGTTCACGCCCTGGCAGCCGGTGAGCGTCGTGAGCGCGAGCATCGCGCGGTAGATCGTGTCGGAGTGGAACCAGTGGTTGGTGCCCGCACCCATGATGATCATCGAGCGACCGCCCGAGTCCAGCGCGTTCTGCGCGAACTCCCGCCCGATGCGCTCGGCCGCCGCGGCCGGGACCCCGGTGAACCGCTCCTGCCACGCGGGCGTCGCGGGCGTCGCGTCGTCGTCGTAGCCCGTGGGCCATTCGCCGGGCAGCCCCAGCTCCGGGCGGTTCACGCCGTACTGCGCGAGCAGCAGGTCCAGCACCGTGGTGACGAGCCGCCCGCCGACGCGGCGGGCCGGGACCCCGCGCACGACGACGCCTGCGCCGCCCAGGTGCGCGGCGGCCTCGTCGCCCGGCGTCGGGTCGAGGTCGAACCGCGGCAGCGCGACGGCGACCGTCTCGTAGGTGAGCTCCGCCGAGGTTGAGCCCTGGTACCCCGAGGTAGAGCCCTGGTCGGCCGAGGTAGAGCCCTGGTCGGGCGAGGTAGAGCCCTGGTCGGCCGACGGCGGTCGCCCGGGGACGGTGTCGCGAGTGGGGGCGGCCTGCGGAGCACCCCAGAAGACCCCGTGCGGGTCGGCGACCGAGAGCAGCGGGTCGATGTCGCCGAGGTCGAGGTTCCAGCGGCCCGCGTCGGCCTCGCCGTAGCGGTGGCCGAGGCTGCCGTTCGGGACGCGCGGCGTGCCGTCGGCGTCGAGCACGACGGTCTTGAAGCGCGCGTTCGAGGAGGCGGCGTCGTCGTCGCCGGGGTGCCCGACGCCGTCGGGCAGGTCCGCCGCGGTGAGGAACTTCCCCGGGACGTACGTGGCGCGGCCGGGCCCCGGCGCGTCGCCGTGCTCGTCGAGGACGACGAGGTGCGGGAGGTCGGTGAAGCGCGCCGCGTACTCGGCGAACTGCGGGGTGCGGCGCTGCGCGTAGTGCTCGGTGAGGATGACGTGGCCCATGGCCTGGGCGAGGGCGCCGTCGGTGCCGGGATGGGGTGCGAGCCACTCGTCGGCGAACTTGGTGTTGTCGGCGTAGTCGGGGGAGACGACGACGACCTTCTGCCCGCGGTAGCGGGCCTCGGTCATGAAGTGGGCGTCGGGGGTGCGGGTGACCGGGACGTTGGAACCCCACATGATGCAGTAGGTGGCGTTCCACCAGTCGGCGGACTCCGGGACGTCGGTCTGGTCGCCGAACACCTGCGGGGACGCGACCGGGAGGTCGGCGTACCAGTCGTAGAACGAGAGCATGGTGCCGCCGAGCATCTGGACGAACCGGGCTCCGACGCCGTGGGACACCATGGACATG
>NZ_JBGNYC010000094.1:0-2237 GCF_051844275.1 Cellulosimicrobium sp. CpK407 | reverse complement strand
ACGACGAGGCGGCGCGCGCTCGGGTCGTGTCGAGCCGGCGCGACGACGAGAGCCGGTCGTCGCCGGGCAGCGGCCCGCCGCTGGGCAGGACGTGGACGGTCACGTCGTCGGGGACCTCGGCGAGCTCGCGCGCGAACCGGTGCCGCCGGGAGATCTCGAACGTCACCTTCGCGACCTCGACCGCGGTCCGCGGCGGCCGCAACGGCTCCTCGATCCGCCCGACCTGGAGCACCCAGACCGTCCGTGCGCCGCGGCGCACCGCCTCGCCCAGCGGGATCGAGGAGACCACCCCGCCGTCCACGTAGTGCTCGTCGCCGATGCGCGTGGGCGGCAGCGCGCCCGGGACGGACGCCGAGGCGAGCACGGCGTCGACCAACGGACCCTCGCTGAACCAGCGCTCCGCCGCGCGCTCGATCGACGCCGCGGCGACGACGAGGGGCACGGCGAGGTCGGCGAACGTCGTGCGCTCGCCGAGCACCTGGCGCAACAGCGCGCGCAGGGGAGCCGGGCTGGCGAGGTGGGTGCGCGTCGTCGCGAGCCGGTGCACCTGCCGGTACCACGCCTCGCCGTAGACCTGCGCGGCCGCGGGCGACGACCAGGCGGACTCGAGGCGAGGGACGACCGCGGGCGTCGGGTCCGCCGCGAGGGCCGCCCCGTTGATCGCACCGATCGACGTCCCGACCACCAGGTCGGGCGTGATGCCGCGTTCCAGCAGCGCACGCAGCATGCCGATCTGGACGGCGCCCCGGACCCCGCCCCCGCCCAGGACGAACGCGGTCGGGGCGGGCGGCGTCGTCATGGACCGATCGTAGGCGCGGGTAGGCTGGCGCGCCGGGGCGAATGCCGCAGACCGACCACTCGATCGACGACGATGGGCACCATGAGCACCACCAGCACGACGCGTGGTGCGCGCACGCGCACCGTGGACGGCAGCCCGGCCCCCGCACCGGTCGTGGTCCGGCGCGGGCCCTCGGGAGTGCTCGCCGCGCTCCAGGCGCTCGCGCTGTCGCTCGCCGTCGTGGTGCTGCCCGGCGTCGTCGCCTTCCTCGCGTCGTCCACCGGGTCCCCCGAGGGCTCCGGGTGGGGGCAGTCGGTGACGATCGCCGCGGGATTCTGGCTCCTCGGGCACGGGGTCCCGCTCGTCGCGAGCGGGACGACGGTCACGCTGGTGCCGCTCGGACTCACCGCCCTCGCGCTGTTCTGCTGCTTCGCGTCTGCCCGACGATCCGCGCACACGACCCTGTCCGCCTGGGTCGCGGGCACCGTGACCTATGCCCTCGCGACGCTCGGCGTCGCGCTGCTCGCCGGGTCGACGCCCCCGTGGGGTCTCGGCGTCGCGGTCGTCGGGGGCGCCGTCGTCGGCGGGCTCGGCCTCGGCGCCGGGATCCTCGCCCGACCCGACGCGCCCCTCGTCGGCGACCTCACGCAGCGGCTCGACCGGTGGCTCCCGCCGTCGGTACGACTGGGCCTGCGCGGCGGCCTGCTCGGCACGAGCCTGCTGGCCGGAGTCTCCGCCGTCGTCGTCGGGGCGTGGCTGGTGGCCGGGCGTGCGACGTCGGGCGACATCGTCGCCGGGCTCGTGCCCGGGACCGTCGGGGGCATCGTCCTGGCGCTCGCGCAGCTCGCCGTCCTGCCGAACGTCGTGGCCTGGGCCGGGGCGTGGCTCGTCGGGCCGGGCTTCGCCGTCGGCGAGGGCAGCACGTTCGCCCCGACCGGCTCCGAGCCCGGCGCGCTGCCGGCGATCCCGCTGCTCGGCGCCTTGCCCGGCGACGACTGGACCAACCCGCTGACGCCGTGGGTGCCGGCCGTCGTCGTCGCGCTCGGCGTGGTGGTCGGTGCCTTCGTGTGGCGCCGCCTGCGCGACGTGACAGGCACCCACCCGGACGACGACGTCCGGTGGCTCGACGTGAGCCTCGCCCTGGGCGGGGTCGCGCTCGGCGCGGGACTGCTCGTCGGGGCGGTGAGCTGGCTCGCGGGCGGCGCGGTCGGGCCCGGGCGGCTCGAGGTCGTCGGCGCCGACGCGCTCGTCGTCGGAGCCCTCGCGGCGGCGGAGATCGGCGGCGGCGCCGCGCTCGCGATCCTCTGGGCGCGGCTCGACGTCCTGGGCCGCCACCACGGCGCCCCCCTCGACGACGAGCCCTGACGCCGAGATAGAGCCCCGGTCCGTCGAGGCAGAGCCGTGGTTCGGTGAGGTGGCGTGGTCGGGTCTCAAGCCCGCGGGGTCAGGTCCGCGGTGC
>NZ_JBGNYC010000093.1:0-3367 GCF_051844275.1 Cellulosimicrobium sp. CpK407 | reverse complement strand
ACCTGCAGTTCGTCGTGCGCGCCCAGCGCGGGCTCCTCCGGCTGCGGACGGGCGACGTGCGGGAGGCGCTCGTCGAGATGGAGGAGGCGGCCACGGGCGTCGACGACGCGCGCCCGCTCGACGCCGCGGTGCTCATGCTGAACCTCGGGTCGCTGCGGCTCGAGCTCGGCGACGCCGAGGGAGCGAGCCGCGACCTGGACGACGCCGTGCGCCGGGGCGTCGCGCTCGGGGACGACCTCCTCGTCTCCAAGGCGCGCCACAACCTCGGGTACGCGGAGTACCTCCGTGGCGATCTCCCGGTCGCGCTGCGTGCGATGGACGAGGCCGCCGACCAGGCGCCGGACCGGCACGCCGCGGTCGGTCTGATCGACCGCGCGCAGGTCCTGCTCGACGCCGGCCTGCTGACCGAGGCCGACGACGCGCTGCGCGAGGCGCGCGAGCACCTCTCGCGCTACCGCATGCTGCGCGACCTCGCCGAGGTCGAGCTGGTGCGGTCGCGCGTCGTGCTCGGCCTGCGACGCTACGCCGACGCCCGCCGCCTGGCCCGGTCGGCGTCGCGCCGGTTCGACCGGCTCGGGAACACCCCGTGGATGCTGCGAGCCCGCGTCGCCGAGCTGCAGGCGGCGCTCACGGAGCACCGGTCGGACGGCGTGACGCCGACGACGGCACGGCGGCACGCCGGCTGGGCGCTCGCCCTCGCGCGCGAGGGCGAGGCGCTCGGCGGAGCCGCCGGCCTCGGCGTGACGATCCCGGCCCAGCTCCTCGCGGCCGAGTGGCTCGTGACCGCGGGGGACGTTCCCGCCGCGCAGGACGTCCTGGCGCAGGTTCCCGGGCGGCTCGACCGCGCCCCGCTGCCCGTGCGGCTGCAGCACGAGGCCGTGCTCGCCCAGCTCGCGTTCGCGGCCGGGGACCGCCGTGGCGGCGTGCGGGCCGTGCGGCGCGGCCAGTCGGCCCTCGCCGAGCACCGCGCGCGGCTCGGCTCCGTGGACGCGGTGACGGCGTCGGCCGTGCACGGGGTCCGGCTCGGCAACGTGGACGTGGCGGCGGCGCTGCGGACGCGGCGCCCGGGGACGATCTTCGACGCGGTCGAGCGCGGCCGCGCGGCGTTCGCCGGCACCGGCCGTGTGCGGCCTCCGTCGGACCCGGTCCTCGCGGACCTCCTCGCCGCGGCGCGCCGCGAGGTCGAGGCAGCCCGCGCGCTCGGCGCGCCCTCGGACCCCTCGCACCTCGCCCGTCGCCAGGACCACCTGCGGTCTGCCCGTCGGCTGCAGGACGACGCGCGTCGCCGCGCCTGGCAGCACGGGGGAGAGGCCGCCACGCCGCTGGCCACGACGGAGCGCCGGCTCCGGGCCGCGCTCGCCGCGGCGGGCTCCGACGCCGTGGTCGCCGACCTCGTGGTCGAGGGCGACGACGTCCTCGCCGTCCGCGTGTCCGCGGCGGGGACGCGGCTCGTGCGGCTCGCGCCGCGCACGACGGTCGCGGAGCGCGTGCGCCGCGCGCGGGCCGACTTCGCGGTCCTCTCCAACGTGCTCATCCCCGTCCCGATGCGGGAGGCGGCGGTCGCGTCGCTCACGCGCACCCTGACCGCGCTCGACGACGCGCTCGTCGTCCCTCTGGAGGCCGACGGCGACCTGCACCTCGCCGCGCGCGACCTCCTGCTCGCGCTCCCGTGGGCCTCTCTGCCGTCACGGCGCGGGCGACGGACGTGGGCGAACTCGTGGGTGGACCTGCGGGTCGGGGACCCGACGCGGCGTGCCGACGAGGCGCTCGTCGTCGCCGGCCCCGGGCTGCGGTTCTCGGGTGCGGAGGCCAAGCTCGTCGCGTCGGTCTGGGAGGGCTCCGAGGCCCTCGCGGGCGAGGACGCCACGTGCGAGGCGGTGGTCGAGGGCCTCCGGAGCGCCGGGGTGGTCCACCTCGCGGCGCACGGGACGCACGAGACCGACAACCCGCTCTTCTCCTCGCTGCGGCTCGCCGACGGCCCGCTGTTCGCGCACGAGCTGGACGGGATCGACCTGCACGGCGTGGTCGTGGTCCTCTCGGCGTGCGAGGTGGGGCTCTCGACGCCGCGCATCGGCGGCGAGTCCCTCGGCCTGACGAGCGTGCTGCTGCGCCTCGGCGCGCGAGCGGTGGTCGCGAGCGTCGCCCCGCTGCGCGACGACGTCGCCGCGCGCGTCATGCCCTCGCTCCACGCCGAGCTGCGCGACGGCGCCATGCCAGGGACGGCGCTCGCCCGCGCCGTCGCCGACGAGCCCGAGCCCGTCCCGCTCGTGTGCTTCGGGCCGCTGGTGCTCTGACCGGGCAGGGGAGCGGAGGCAGCGCCTCGGTGCGCGACCGCGGTTTGGAGCACCCGCCGACGTCCCGTACGATGGGCGTGTACCCAAGACCGCCGGTCGTCCGATGCTGCCCGCAGACTCCGTCTGCAGGACGTGACGGACCGAAGTCCCACCACGAGGTGGAGGCCAGCGCAGGTAGCGAATCGACGACGTCCGCCCGGCCCCGCCGCGCGTGCGACTGCGAGCCCCGCGCCTGCGCGGGGCTCTTTCTCGTTCCGGGACGGACGCCGGTGGTACCACCACCGGAAGGATTGCCATGGCGAGGCCGGACAAGGCAGCCGCAGTCGCCGAGATCTCGGACAAGTTCCGAGACTCGAACGCTGCCGTGCTGACCGAGTACCGCGGGCTCACCGTCGCGCAGCTCAAGCAGCTGCGTCGGTCGCTCAGCGGCAACGCAACCTACGCCGTGGTGAAGAACACGCTGACCGCCATCGCGGCCAAGGAGGCCGGTGTCGAGGGACTCGACGCCGACCTGCAGGGCCCGTCGGCAATCGCCTTCGTCACCGGGGACCCGGTCGAGGCTGCCAAGGGTCTGCGTGACTTCGCCAAGGCGAACCCCGCGCTGGTCATCAAGGGCGGTGTCCTCGACGGGCGCCCCCTGACCGCCGCGGAGGTCACGAAGCTCGCGGACCTCGAGTCCCGCGAGGTCCTGCTGGCCAAGGCGGCCGGCGCGATGAAGGCCAAGCTCTTCCAGGCTGCCTACGTCTTCACCGCGAACACCGCCCAGGCCGCCCGCGTCATCGATGCCCTGCGTCAGAAGCAGGAATCGGAGGGCGCTGCCGCCTGATCCCGCGCCCGGGGCACGCCCCGGTCTCGTGATCCACGCAGCGCAAGCACACACCCCGCTTCTGGCAGGCCCGCACCGGGCCGCTGCCGAGCACCGACCGAAAGGAACGCCATCATGGCGAAGCTCAGCACCGACGAGCTCATCGAGCAGTTCAAGGAGCTCACCCTCATCGAGCTCAACGAGTTCGTGAAGGCCTTCGAGGAGACCTTCGAGGTCACCGCCGCCGCCCCCGCCGCCGTCGCGGTCG
>NZ_JBGNYC010000092.1:0-3778 GCF_051844275.1 Cellulosimicrobium sp. CpK407 | reverse complement strand
CGCGGCCGGAGAGGACTGGTGTCACGGAAGTGCTCCTCGTGCTCGGGCGGGTCGCGACGTCGCGGCCCCGCCGGTCCGCACCCGCGGTGGGCGCAGGGGTCGTCCTGCACGCTAGGAGCCCGTGGCGTCCCGTGGCATGAGGGATTCCCCGGCAGTTCCCGGGCCCGGCATACGGGGGAACACCTAGACGGCGACCCGGCCCGACGGCGATCCTGAGGCCGGTGGGCGGCGTCGCGAAGAACGATGGGCGACGGATGTATCAGACGGGTGACCCGTCCCTCTTGTCCCGGTGGAGGAGTGTCGGCCGACGCTCCGACCCGCGTGTCGAAGGAGCGAGATGGGACGCAGCCGCACGAGCCAGGAGGGGTGTGACCAGTGACGATGGTTGTCGACCCCACCGGCCCGGCCATAGAATCAGGCGCTTCCGGGGACCCCCCGCTGATGCCTGGACGGACGAGCGTGCCGAGGACAGTGCCCCCCATGACGAGAACGACCGACGAGGTGCCCGATACCGACGAACCCGGGCTGAGCCTGGGGGACCGGGGCGCGCTCGCGCTCCTCGAGTACCGCGACGGTCGCCCCCACGCCCTCGGCGAGTTCGTCCGCGAGGCGACGCCCCTGCTCTGGCACACGGTGCGGGCCCAGGGCGTCGAGCGCGAGCAGGCCGACGACATCGTCCAGACCGTGTGGGTCGCGCTCGTGCGCAACGCGATGACGATCAAGGAGCCGCACGCCGTCCTCAAGTGGCTGCTCATCACGGCCAAGCGCGCCGCGTGGGAGGCCGTGCGCAAGCACCGCGACGAGGCGAAGCGCCGCACCGAGCTCCCCGACGACACCGACGAGGGAGTGCCGGAGCTCCCCTCGGGCGACCCGACGCCGGACGTCGAGGTGCTCCGCAACGAGCGCGACCGCACGCTGTGGGCCGCGCTGGACCAGCTGCCGGACCGCTGCCGGCGGCTCCTGCGGCTGGTGTCGCTCGCCGACCGACCCGACTACAAGGCCATCTCGGCCGCGATCGGCATGCCCGTCGGGAGCATCGGCTCCACGCGCGGTCGCTGCCTCGCCAAGCTGCGCGACATCATCGACGACCAGGGGGAATCGTGGGAAGCATCATGAGCACCGAGCCGACGCACAGCCCCGACGAGCCGCTCGACGCCGTCGACCTCGCGCTGCTCGCGGAGCTGGCGCGGATCGCGGAGGAGATCGACCCCGTGCCCGACGGCCTCGTGGACCGGTCGCTGTTCGCGATCACCCTCGCCGGCCTCGAGGCCGAGGTCATGGAGCTGGAGTACGTCCAGGTCCCCGAGATGTCCGTGCGGGGCGACGCGCCGCCCGTCGAGGCGCGCACCATCACGTTCACGTCCGAGTCCGTCACGGTCATGATCTCGCTGTCGGCGACCGACGACGGACGCATCCGCATCGACGGCTGGGCCGCCCCGGCGACGGCGCTGCGCGTCGAGCTGCACCGCCCCGGCACCGTCAGCGAGACCACGAGCGACGACGACGGCCGCTTCGTCTTCGACGCCGTCGACCGCGGCCCGGCGAGCCTCGTCGTGCGCCGTGCCGACGGCGCCGGCGGCGCCGTGAGCACCCCGGTCGTCGAGCTGTAGCCGCCCTCGTGCCGCGGGCGACCTCTCGCCCGCGGCACGACGGCGTCCCGCCCCCACCCCCTTCCGCGCACCCGTGCGCGGCCGCGCCCGTCGACGTCGACGCCCGCGGCACCGACTGAACGCCATCCCTCGAGGAGGAGCACGTGAGCGAGACCCCCGAACCCCCCGTCGACGTGACCGGCCCCGGCTACTACGGCGACAGGCCGAACCGGCTCCAGTGGCGCACGCGTACGATCGACCCGGTCAGCGCGCCGCGCCGCGCGGGGAAGCAGTCCCCCCACCCGACGTGGTATGTCGGCGACCGCATCCTCATCCCCGAGTCGCCGTTCGACCGCGAGGGCAACCGCTCGCTCCGGTGGCTCGAGCGCGCGGCGGCCGACCGCGGGCTCCGGGTCGAGGTGCAGGAGGAGAGCATCGAGGACGCCGAGCTCGTGCGCGAGGCCGACCTCGACCCCGAGACGACGCGCGACCTGCTCAAGACCTTCGGCTACTCCGTGCGTCTGCACTACCGCGACGACCGCCAGGGCGCGCTCCCCGATGCCTGGGGGCTGATCGAGGAGCTGCGCGGGCGGCTGTGCCCCGACGACGGGTGCAGCCCGCGGCTCGCTCTGGACCACATGATCGCGCCGACGCCGTTCATCGGCGGCCAGCCCTACACCCAGCCGTTCCCGTACACGCAGCCGCTGCCGTACACGCAGCCGTTGCCGTACACGCAGCCGTTGCCGTACACGCAGCCGTTGCCGTACACCCAGCCGCTGCCGTACACGCAGTCGCTCGGTGCGGGGACCGCGGAGTACGCCGTGCCGGGATCCGGCGGACGGACACCGGTGAGCTGGATCGGCCCCGTGCCGCGGCGCAGGCTTCCCGCCGGCGCGAACCCCTACGTGTCGGGCGACGGGGTGCGGCGTCCTGTCGTCGCGGTGCTCGACACCGGCGTGGGCGAGCACCCGTGGTTCGACGACGACCTGGAGACGCGGGGGACGGTCGTCGTGCGCGACCCGGAGCTCCTCGGGCAGCCCCTCTCCACCCTCCCCCCGACCGAGTACCCGTACGAGGATCCCGAGATCGGAGGCGTCTCGGTCTCGCCGCTCACCGGGCCGCTCGATGCCGTGGCCGGGCACGGGACCTTCATCGCGGGCCTCGTCCACCAGCTCTGCCCGGACGCCGTCATCCTCGCCCCGCGTCTCTACGGAGGGTCGGGGGTCGTCCCCGAGCGGGAGCTCCTCCGCTCGCTGCGGAGGCTGCTGCTCTGGCACGTCCTCGGGCTGACGGGCCGCGACGGCTACGCGCCGATCGACGTCCTGGTGCTCTCGCTCGGCTACTACCACGAGCGTCCCGAGGACGCCGACTTCGACGCCCCGTTCGGAGCGCTCATCCGAGCGCTCCGTCGCTACGGGGTCATCGTCGTCGTCTCGTCGGGCAACGACGGGCAGACCCGGCCGACCTACCCGGCCGCGTTCGCCCCGCGCATCGACCGGAAGGTGAGCCCGCCCGTCCCGTTCGACGGGGTCGCTCTCCCCGAGGACGAGCCGCCGGTGCTCGCCGTAGGAGCCCAGAACCCGGACGGGACGGTGTCGCTCTTCAGCAACGACGGTCCGTGGATCACGTGCACCCGGCCCGGTGCCTCGTTGGTCTCGACCATCCCGCGGACCATCGACGGCGCTGTCGCGCCGTCCCGGCACGTGCGCGAGCTGTGGGGCCCGGGCTTCCGCGCGACGATCGACCCTGAGGGCTTCCAGGGCGGGTTCGCCACGTGGAGCGGGACGTCCTTCGCCGCACCTGTGCTCGCCGGTGAGCTGGCGGCCACGCTGCTCGACCGCATCGCCGACGATCCCACCGCGCCCGGTGTGGTGGACCCGGGCCGGGGTGCGCCCGAGCGCTGCGCCTGGCTGTGGCCGTCCATTACCCTGGCGACGGGTCTGGTCCCGACCCCGGGTGACGACGCATGAGGTGATGAGTGGTCAGCAACCAGGCGGTGCTCGAGTCCCGCCTGGCGGCCGCACAGGCGACGAACGCCCGTGGGCGCCACCGGCGCGCGATCCGTGCCTTCGAGGAGATCGTCGCCGAGGTCGAGGCGCAGGGGGACGGGGCGACTCGCGAGGCCGTGTACGTGGCCGCCCGGGCAGGCATGAGTCGCGCCGTCGCGGAGTTCGAGCTGTCCGGGTCGC
>NZ_JBGNYC010000091.1:0-4013 GCF_051844275.1 Cellulosimicrobium sp. CpK407 | reverse complement strand
GAAGAATGTTCGACTTCGCCAGCTCCACGTAGTCCGGGTCGTCGGCCGCGGGGGCGTCGCCGGCCTCCTCGGCCGCGGCGGCGGCGCGGACGCGCTTGTAGTGGTTGTGCACCGCGACGGCCAGGGCCCGCTTGGCGCCGTCCTGCCCGACGACGTAGCGGCTCAGGTGCGCGAAGATCTCGTGGGGCGTGGGGAGGGGACCGTCGCCCGTCACGACGTCCTGCGCCGCGCTCTCGGCCTCGCGGTCCTCCTCGACCATCTCGAGGCACAGGGCCACGCACTCGTCGCAGATGAACACGCCTGCGGGCCCGGCGATGAGTCGCTTCACCTGGCGCTGGGACTTGCCGCAGAAGGAGCACGTGAGCGCGTCCGCCGCGCGCGGACCGCGCTGCCCGCGCGTGTCGTCGGTGCCGTCGGAGCGTGCCACCGGGTGCCTCCAGTCCAGTCGGTTGCGGCCGATCGTAGCCGCCGCCCACGACACGCCGGGCCGCTCGGCCGGTCCGGGCGTGCCGGGCTCAGCCGCGCGCGGCGCCCGCGGACGGGCGAGGACCGTCCACGACCTCGGCCAGGAGCTGGAGCCGGCTGGCGGTCCGGAAGGCGTCGGGCCGGTCCGGCATCGTCGTGCGGAAGGCGTCGAGGGCGTGGCGCGACGTGACCACGAGCTCGACGTCGGCGTCCACGAGCACGTCCACGACGGCGATGAACCGCTGCTGGGCCTCCCGGTCCGCGTCCGTGAGGAGGGGGACGTCGGTGACGACCCAGCGACGGAACCGCGCGGCCCAGTCGAGGTACTCGAGGGTGGACGTCGGCCGCCCCGCCAGGTCCGCGAACGTCACCCAGAGCTCGGGCTCGCTCTCGCGGGCCGCGCCGTCCACCCGTGCGGCCGTCACCTCGAACGACCTGGTCCCGGTGCGGACGACCGCCCGGGACCCCGGGGCGGGGGCGACGAGCCCGTGGGCGGCGAGCTGCGCCGTCGTGCCGGGGGAGAGCCACGCGCCCGCGGCGAAACCTGCGCGACCGCGCCCCCCGAGCGCCCGGTAGTCCACCGTCCCGGCGAGCTCGACCACGTCGAGGTGCGCCCGCAGGAGCGCGATGCCCGGCTCGGCGACGTGGTGCCACAGCGGGTTCGGCAGCAGCGTGCCGGGCTCGTAGTTGGACGTCGCGAGCACGACGACGCCCGCCTCGAACGCCCGGCGCAGGAGCCGGGTGAGCAGGGTCGCGTCGCCGGTGTCGTGCAGGTGGAGCTCGTCGAGGTAGAGCAGCGTGGTCCCGCGCAGGAGGTCGTCGATCGCGGCGTCGACCGTGCCGGGGCGTGGCTCCGCCGACTCCGCCGACTCCGCCGACTCCGCCGGCGGCGCCGGCGGCGGCTCCGCGGCCGGCGCGGCCGCGCGGGTGCGCCACCCGCGCGTCGGGCCGCCCTGGCCGACGGCGGGCCGCGGTCCGGCGAGGGCGCTCGCCCGCTGGGCGTGGATCGCCGCGTGCAGCGCGCGGAACAGGTCGTACACGTGCACCCGCCGGGCCGCGCCGGCGGGGAGCCCGGCCGCGACGGCCGCGAAGAACGCCCCCGCCAGCCATGACTTCCCGCGCCCCGCGGGGCCCCACACGTACAGCCCGCGGACGGGGCGCCGTCGGGGCCCGGCGAGCTCGTCGCCGAGCCGGACGAGCCGGTCGAGGAGCAGGGACTGGTCGGCGTCGAGGACGAACCCCTCGCGCGACGCCGCCGTCTCGACCGCACGCCGGGTGCGGTCGAGACGGGAGCGGGTCATCGGGCCAGCCTAGGCGCGGGGGCTGCGCAGGGCCTTGACCCAGACGCTGACGACGTCCCAGCCCGTGATGACGACGGTCGCCGCGATGATCCCGTTCGAGAGCCACGTCAGCGAGTCGCCGCCCGTGACCTCGAGGAACGCCGGGTTCACGAGGCGGTCGGCGCTCGCGAGCCAGACGACCGCGCCGGCGAACAGCACCCCGACGACCGTGTTGGCGGCGGCGAGGCCGACGGTCCACCGGCCGCGCGCGTACACGAGGATCGTGAGCACGATCTCGACCGCGACGAGCGCGACGAGCACGCCGGTCCAGACCGGCCACAGGTCGGGCTGCAGCACGGGGACGGCGGTGCCGTCGGGCCCCCGGTACGTCGCGACGTTCTGCAGGAGCAGCACGGCGGCGACCAGGACGAGCAGGCCGACCGACACGACCGTGTCGACGAGC
Source organism: Cellulosimicrobium sp. CpK407 (assembly GCF_051844275.1). Classification (NCBI taxonomy): domain Bacteria; kingdom Bacillati; phylum Actinomycetota; class Actinomycetes; order Micrococcales; family Promicromonosporaceae; genus Cellulosimicrobium; species Cellulosimicrobium sp. CpK407. The sequence continues at coordinate 1,805 of NZ_JBGNYC010000091.1, read as the reverse complement.
GTGACCTCGCGGGGCGCGCGCTCGGTCGGGAGGCGGTCGACCGTCCAGGGGCCGGTGAGCTCGTCCTGGCTCCGGGGGGAGCCGTAGCGTTCGAGCAGGACGAAGACGAGCGTCGTCCAGAACGCGATCTGGAGCGCGACGGAGGCGGTCGACCAGATGCCGCTCCAGATGGCCGACCCGACGGCGTCGCCGTCGACGAGGTCCGTCGCGAGCACGATCGCCCCGGGGATGAGGCTGACCCAGAGCAGCACCTTGAGGAGCCGCAGCCAGTCGAGGTAGAGCGTCGGGCCGATGAGGTAGAGCGGGCGCCCGGCGAGGTCGGCCGCGAGACGGTCGGGGTCGCCGAGGTCGTTGAGGACGTCGGTCTCGGCCCGTGCCGGGTCGGTGCCGGCCTCGACCTTGGCCTCGACGGCGTCGGCGACGGACGCGCGCAGCTCCTGCTCGAGGTCGGCGTGCTGGTCCGCGGGGACGCGGCGCAGCGTGGCGGCGACGTAGCGGTCGGTGAGCGTCATGACGTGCCTTCCTGGGAGTCGATGGTCCGGAGGCTGCGCGCGATCGCGAGCCACTCGTCGAGCAGGTCGCGGGCGAAGCGCTCGCCCGCGGGGGAGGTGCGGTAGAACTTGCGCGGCCGCGCCTCGTCGGTGTTCCACTCGCTCACGAGGAGGCCCTGCTTCTCGAGCCGGCGCAGGAGCGGGTAGAGCGTGTTGGCGTCGACGGGGACGCCCGCCGCGGCGAGCGCCTCGAGGAGCCCGTAGCCGTAGCCGGGCGTGCGCAGCAGCAGCAGGCTCGCGACGACGACGGAGCCGCGGCGCACCTCCTGGCTGTGCCCGGCGAAGATCTCGGGATCGGTCATGTCTCACACCATAGTGTGTGACGCACAGTATGTGCAAGAGACACATCATCGTGTCGTCGCTGGAGCGCTAGACTGGAACGGTTCCAGAGAAGAGTGCGTACCTGCCGCGGGAGGCCGAGTGACCGACCTGATCGACACCACCGAGATGTACCTGAAGTCGATCTACGAGCTGCAGGAGGAGGGCATCCCTCCGCTGCGCGCGCGGATCGCCGAGCGCCTCGGGCACTCGGGGCCGACCGTCTCCCAGACCGTCGCGCGCATGGAGCGGGACGGCCTGGTCGTCGTCGGCGGCGACCGCCAGCTCGAGCTCACGACGCTCGGGCAGCAGACGGCGGTGCGCGTCATGCGCAAGCACCGCCTCGCCGAGCGGCTCCTCACCGACGTCATCAAGCTCGACTGGGAGCAGGTGCACACCGAGGCCTGCCGCTGGGAGCACGTGATGAGCGACCTCGTCGAGCAGCGCCTCGTCGCGCTCCTCGACCACCCCGCGCACGACCCCTACGGCAACCCGATCCCGGGCCTGCGCGAGCTGGGCGAGGACCTGCCGGAGGTCGAGTACCTCGACGGCGTCGTGTCCCTGCCGGCCCACCTCGCGACCCACGGCGTCGGGGAGGGCGGCGAGGCGCGCGTCGTGCTCCAGCGCATCGCAGAGCCGGTCCAGGTCGACGTCGAGCTCCTCGCGCGCTTCGCGGAAGCGGGCGTCTTCCCGCGCCAGACCCTCGTCGTCGCGGTGAACGACGGCGTCGTCACGGTCTCGGGCGACGGAGCCGACACGGTCCTGGACCTCCCCGACGACGTAGCGCGCCACCTCTTCGTGACGGCTGACTGAGCCTGCTGCGGCCCCGGTGGGGCGCCGAGAACGAGGTTGGTCCCGTTATCCATTGGATAACGGGACCAACCTCGTTGTGGTGGGGGAGCAGTCGCGTGCTCGCCCGTCGGGTGTTGTCTGGCG
>NZ_JBGNYC010000090.1:0-4804 GCF_051844275.1 Cellulosimicrobium sp. CpK407 | reverse complement strand
TCCGCCGCTCGTTCCTCGCGGCTCCCGCCAGGCCCGACCACGACGCGGCACCACCACCCACCCCGCCCTACGCCGTCTCACCCAGGTCCTCGCTCGCCCGGGCGACCGCACGCCTCGTGGCTAGGGATCTCTTTCGGCCCACCAGGGCTCTACCTCGCCCAACCACGGCTCTACCTCGCGTGGCCTCGGCTCTACCTCGGGTGACCAGGGCTCTGCCTCGGCGGACCGCCTTTCTCTCGCGTGCGACCGGGGTTCGCTCGCGGGCGGTGGGGTCAGAGGGCCCGGGTGGTGCCGCGGACGACGAGGGTCGTGGGGAGGCGGAGGTGGGGCTCGCGGGGGTTGCCCTCGACGAGGTCGACGATGAGGCGCAGGGCCTCGGCGCCCATGCGGTGGATCGGCTGGTCGACGGTCGTCAGGGGCGGGGTGGTGAGGGCCGACTCGGGGACGTTGTCGAACCCGACGACGGACACGTCGTCGGGCACGCGCAGGCCGAGCTCGGCGGCGACCTCCATGGTGCGGATGGCGGACAGGTCGTTCGCGGCGAAGATCGCCGTGGGCCGGTCGGGGAGGGAGAGGAGCTCGTGCGCGGGGGAGTCCGCGAGGTCGGGGCGGTAGCCACCGACGCGGACGAGGTCGGGGTCGAAGGGGATGCCGGCGTCGGCGAGCGCGTCGCGGTACCCCTGCTCGCGCAGGCGCGCGGACTCGAGGTCGGGGCGGCCGGCGAGGAAGCCGATGCGGCGGTGGCCGAGGGAGAGCAGGTGCTCGGTCGCGGCGCGCGCGCCGGCGAGGTTGTCGGAGTCGACGGTCGGCGGGCCCGACGGGCCGCGGTGCGGATCGACGGCGACGACCGGGATGGAGTTGCCGGGCGCGACGACGGTCGGCGTGACGAGGATGGCGCCGTCGATCAGCGTGCCGCCGAGCCGCGAGAGGTAGCGCTGCTCCCAGCCCACGCGGTCGTCGCGGCGTAGCCCGCCGGAGTAGGCGAGGAGCTCGTAGCCGGTGCCGTCGACCGCGTCCGAGATGCCCTTGAGCAGCTCGGTCGAGAACGGCTCGAACTCGGCGACCAGGATGCCGATGACGTTGGTGCGACGGCTGCGCAGGCTGCGCGCGACGATGGACGACTCGTACCCGAGCTGGTCGATGATCTCCTGGACGTGCCGGGAGGTCTCCAGGGCGACGCCGTAGCGACCGTTGATCACCTTGGAGACGGTCGCGACGGAGACGCCGGCGGTGCGCGCGACATCGCCGATCGTGACTCTTCCCGTGGAGCGCATGGGGAGACAGTAGCCCGTGATGCGACGCCTCGGCGGCGCCCCGCCGGGCGCGCGGCCCGGACCGCCGACGCGTCGTGGGCCGCGCCCGCACTCCCGCGGCCGCGCGGGTCGATCGTGCCCGCCACATCGTGTGTAAAACGTTATCGATAACGATTGACAGGCTGGCCCTGCGTTTGCGAGAGTCGCTCTGGCGGCCCCGACGCGGGGGCGGCCCGGCGCGCTCGACGGAGCGCGCGCCCGTGCGGCTCGACGAAGAGGACGAATCATGAGGTCTCGGAAGTTCCTGGCGGCATCGGCCGCGCTGGTGGCGAGTGCGATGGCGCTCTCGGCCTGTGGCGGCGGAGGGGGGTCCGGCACGGAGGACGGCGACGTCACCCTGACGTTCTGGCACAACTCCACGACCGGCCCCGGCATGGAGTACTGGAAGACCACGGCCGCGGCGTTCGAGGACGAGAACCCCGGCGTGACGATCAAGATCCAGGCCATCCAGAACGAGGACATGGACGGCAAGCTCCAGACCGCGCTGAACTCGGGTGACGCCCCCGACATCTTCATGGCGCGCGGCGGCGGCAAGCTCGCGGACGTCGTCGAGGCGGGTCAGGTCAAGGACCTGACCGACCTCATCGACCCGGCGGTCAAGGAGGCGGTCGGCGGGTCGCTGAGCGCGCTCTCGGTCGACGGCAAGGTCTACGGCATGCCGGTGTCGATCCTGCCCGGCGGCATGTTCTACAGCACCGAGCTCTTCGAGCAGGCCGGCATCACCGAGACCCCCGGGACGATCGCCGACCTCGAGGCGGCGACCGAGCAGCTCAAGGCCGCCGGCATCGCGCCCATCGCGCTCGGCGCCAAGGACGCGTGGCCCGCCGCGCACTGGTACTACTTCTTCGCGCTCCGGTACTGCTCCCAGGACGCGATGAACGAGGCCGCCGAGACGCGGACCTTCGACGACCCGTGCTGGCTCGACGCCGGCAACGCGCTCGCGGACTTCGCGGCGACCGAGCCGTTCAACGAGGGCTTCCTCACCACGTCCGCGCAGCAGGGCGCCGGCTCGTCGGCCGGCCTGCTCGCGAACCACCAGGCGTCGATGGAGCTCATGGGCGCGTGGGACCCGGGCGTCATCGCGTCCCTCACGCCGGACGAGAAGCCGCTGCCCGACCTCCAGTGGTTCCCGTTCCCCGAGGTCGAGGGCGGTGACGGCGAGCCCGGCGCGATGATGGGCGGCGTCGACGGCTACTCGTGCTACGTGGACGCCCCGGACGCGTGCGCCGACTTCCTCAACTACGCCATGTCGAAGGAGTCGCAGGAGGCCTACGCCACCGCGTTCCAGACGCTGCCCGCGAGCAAGGAGGCGCAGGCCGCCGTCGTCGACCCGGCCCTCGTCTCGATCCTCGAGGCGTACAACGAGGCGCCGTACGTCTCCGTCTGGCTCGACACGCTCTACGGCCAGAACATCGGGAACGCGCTGAACACGGCCGTCGTCAACCTGCTCGCCGGCCAGGGCACTCCCGAGGACATCGTCACCGCCGTCAACGACGCGGCCGCCAAGGAGTAGCACCTTCCATGAACGTGTCCCAGGGCGAGATCTCGCCGAGCACGACGACGCCCGAGGACCGGGCCGGGGGCGGCGTCACGACGCCCCCGGCCGCCCCGGTCGCCGCGCGGCGCCCCCCGCGCGGCGGCCGTTGGGCCCAGCGAGCCGAGATCGCGGTGCTCGCCGGGCCCGCGCTCGTCGTCTTCCTGACCTTCGTCATCGTCCCCGTGGTGATGGCGGCGTACTACGGGTTCTTCAAGTGGAAGGGCTTCGGCCCGCCGACGGACTTCGTCGGGCTGGAGAACTACCTCATCATCTTCCGCGACCCCGAGTTCCTCGCGGCGCTGCGGCACAACGCGTTCATCGTCGTGATGTCGCTCGTGCTGCAGGGCCCGGTCGCCGTGGTCGTGGCGCTCATGCTCAACCGGCGCATCCGCGGCCGCTCGGTGATCCGGGTGCTCGTGTTCGTGCCGTACGTGGTGTCCGAGGTGATCGTGGGGACGGGCTTCAGCCTCATGCTCGCGACCACGGGCGCCGTGAACGACCTGCTCGACAAGATCGGTCTCGGGTTCCTCTCGGTCGACTGGCTCGCCGACCCCGACGTCGCGATCTGGACCCTCCTGCTCATCATCACGTGGAAGTACATCGGCTTCGCCGTGATCCTCTTCCTCGCGGGCCTGCAGGGCATCCCCGACGAGCTGGGCGAGGCCGCGGCGATCGACGGCGCGTCGTACTGGAAGACGCAGCGCTACGTCACCCTCCCGCTGCTCGGCCCGACCGTCCGCATCTGGGCGTTCCTGTCGATCATCGGCTCGCTCCAGCTCTTCGACCTCGTCTACATCATCTGGGGCCAGTACGTGGCCTCGACGGCGGGGACGTCGACCATGGCGACCTACATGGTGGCGAACGGCCGCAACGCGGGGAACTACGGGTTCGGCAGCGCGGTCGCCGTGGTGCTGTTCCTCATCTCCCTCGCGGTGGCGCTCGTCTACCAGCGGTACGTCCTGCGCCGTGACACCGCGGGCGCGATCACGGAAGGGAAGAAGTGATGGCCACCGTCACCGCCGCACCCGCGCCCGAGCGTGCCGCCGGCGTCCAGACCCCGAAGGAGCCGCGCGGCTCCGGCATCGGCCGGGGCGGCCCCCTGACCTACGTGGTGGCGTGGCTGCTCGTGGGCGTCTGCCTCGCCCCGATCGCGTACATCGTGGTGGGCGGGTTCCGCACGAACGCGCAGATCACGGCCGACCCGTCGGGCCTGCCCGACCCGTGGCAGATCGAGAACTACGTCGGGGTCCTGACGAGCTCGCTGTTCTGGCAGCAGCTCGGGAACTCGCTCGTGGCCGGGCTCCTCACGACCCTCGGGGTCGTCGTCCTCGGTCTCATGGCGAGCTACGTCATCGCGCGCTACTCGTTCGTGGGGCGCGGGGCGCTGTACGCGCTGTTCGCGGCGGGGCTCATGTTCCCCATGACCGTCGCGATCACCCCGCTGTACATCATGATCCGCTCGCTCGGGCTGATGAACTCCGTGGGCGGGCTCGTGCTCCCGCAGATCGCGTTCGCGCTCCCGACGACCGTCATCATCCTCGTCCCGTTCCTGCGCGCGATCCCGCGCGAGATCGAGGAGGCGGCGTCGATCGACGGGGCGAGCCGGCTGGGCTTCTTCTTCCGCATGGTCGTGCCGCTGTCGCTGCCGGGCGTCATCACCGTGGGGATCCTCGCGTTCGTCGCGAGCTGGAACAGCTACATGCTCCCGCTCTTCATCCTCAACGACGAGACGTCGTACACGCTCCCGCTGGGCGTGCAGGCGTTCGCGTCGCAGTACTCCGTGGACACCGCCCGTGTGCTCGCCTTCACCTCCCTGTCGATGATCCCCGCGCTCGTCTTCTTCTCGCTGTTCGAGCGGCGCATCGTCGGGGGCCTCACCGGCGCCGTGAAGGGCTGACCACCGCCCGTCCGCACCCCGCCCCGGGCCCCAGTGCGCGGGGGGGGGGGGACAAAC
>NZ_JBGNYC010000089.1:0-5384 GCF_051844275.1 Cellulosimicrobium sp. CpK407 | reverse complement strand
TTGGGGGGTGTGGTGTTGGTGGTTCGGGAACCGCACAGTGGACGCGTAGCAAAGTGTGTTGGTGTTGAAGTTGTCGGCTGATTAGTACCGGTCAGCTGCACGGGTCTTTCGTCCCCGCTTCCACGTCCGGCCTATCGACCCAGTGTTCTGCTGGGTGCCTCTCACCCCGTAGGGTATGGAAACCTCATCTTGAAGCAGGCTTCCCGCTTAGATGCTTTCAGCGGTTATCCCTTCCGAACGTAGCCAACCAGCGGTGCTCCTGGCGGAACAACTGGCACACCAGAGGTTCGTCCGTCCCGGTCCTCTCGTACTAGGGACAGCCCTTCTCAAGTTTCCTGCGCGCGCAGCGGATAGGGACCGAACTGTCTCACGACGTTCTAAACCCAGCTCGCGTACCGCTTTAATGGGCGAACAGCCCAACCCTTGGGACCTACTCCAGCCCCAGGATGCGACGAGCCGACATCGAGGTGCCAAACCATGCCGTCGATATGGACTCTTGGGCAAGATCAGCCTGTTATCCCCGGGGTACCTTTTATCCGTTGAGCGACGGCGCTTCCACAAGCCACCGCCGGATCACTAGTTCCGACTTTCGTCCCTGCTCGACCTGTCAGTCTCACAGTCAAGCTCCCTTGTGCACTTGCACTCGACACCTGATTGCCAACCAGGCTGAGGGAACCTTTGAGCGCCTCCGTTACATTTTAGGAGGCAACCGCCCCAGTTAAACTACCCACCAGGCACTGTCCCTGGTCCGGATCACGGACCGAGGTTAGACATCCGAAGCGGCCAGAGTGGTATTTCAACGTTGACTCCACCCGCACTGGCGTACGGGCTTCACAGTCTCCCACCTATCCTACACAAGCCGCACCGAACACCAATACCAAGCTATAGTAAAGGTCCCGGGGTCTTTCCGTCCTGCTGCGCGTAACGAGCATCTTTACTCGTAGTGCAATTTCGCCGAGTTCGCGGTTGAGACAGCGGAGAAGTCGTTACGCCATTCGTGCAGGTCGGAACTTACCCGACAAGGAATTTCGCTACCTTAGGATGGTTATAGTTACCACCGCCGTTTACTGGGGCTTAAATTCTGAGCTTCACCCCGAAGGGTTGACCCGTCCTCTTAACCTTCCAGCACCGGGCAGGCGTCAGTCCGTATACATCGTCTTGCGACTTCGCACGGACCTGTGTTTTTAGTAAACAGTCGCTTCTCCCTGGTCTCTGCGGCCGTCCACGCTCCCACCGCGAGGGTGTTCACGCTTCGGGCCCCCCTTCTCCCGAAGTTACGGGGGCATTTTGCCGAGTTCCTTAACCACGATTCTCTCGATCGCCTTAGTATTCTCTACCTGACCACCTGAGTCGGTTTGGGGTACGGGCGGCTAGAACCTCGCGCCGAGGCTTTTCTTGGCAGCATAGGATCACCCAGTTCGCGCTTGTGCGCTCACCGTCAGCTCTCAGCCTGTGTGTCTGGCGGATTTGCCTACCAGACGGCCTACGGCCTTGGACGTGGTCTACCATCGCCACGCCGGGCTACCTTCCTGCGTCACCCCTGTTAATACGCTTACCTACTACCGGTTCGGGTCCCGCGCGCCCCTGTCCGGTGGCCCCGAAGGGCCGGTGGACAGGTTTGGGCGGTTAGCATCACCGGGCTCGGTATGGGCGGTTCTTCGCCGGTAGGAGAATATCAACTCCTTGTCCATCGACTACGCCTGTCGGCCTCGCCTTAGGTCCCGACTTACCCAGGGCGGATTAACCTGGCCCTGGAACCCTTGGTCATTCGGCGGACGGGTTTCTCACCCGTCTTTCGCTACTCATGCCTGCATTCTCACTCGTGTGGGCTCCACCACTGGGTTCCCCCGCGGCTTCACTGCCCACACGACGCTCCCCTACCCACCTGCGCCTCTGGACCACGAAGGCCTGAGTTGAGCGCAGATGCCACGGCTTCGGCGGTGTACTTGAGCCCCGCTACATTGTCGGCGCGGAATCACTTGACCAGTGAGCTATTACGCACTCTTTCAAGGGTGGCTGCTTCTAAGCCAACCTCCTGGTTGTCTGTGCAACTCCACATCCTTTCCCACTTAGCACACGCTTAGGGGCCTTAGCCGGTGGTCTGGGCTGTTTCCCTCTCGACTACGGAGCTTATCCCCCGCAGTCTCACTGCCACGCTTCCACTTACCGGCATTCGGAGTTTGGCTGACGTCAGTAACCTTGTAGGGCCCATCGGCCATCCAGTAGCTCTACCTCCGGCAAGAAACACGTGACGCTGCACCTAAATGCATTTCGGGGAGAACCAGCTATCACGAAGTTTGATTGGCCTTTCACCCCTAACCACAGGTCATCCCCCAGGTTTTCAACCCTGGTGGGTTCGGTCCTCCACGCGGTCTTACCCGCGCTTCAACCTGCCCATGGCTAGATCACTTCGCTTCGGGTCTAGACCCAGCGACTATGGGCGCCCTGTTCGGACTCGCTTTCGCTACGGCTTCCCCACACGGGTTAACCTCGCCACTGAGCACTAACTCGCAGGCTCATTCTTCAAAAGGCACGCTGTCACCCCAACCAAGGAGGCTCCAACGGATTGTAGGCACACGGTTTCAGGTACTATTTCACTCCCCTCCCGGGGTACTTTTCACCTTTCCCTCACGGTACTGGTCCGCTATCGGTCACTAGGTAGTATTTAGGCTTAGCAAGTGGTCTTGCCAGATTCACACGAGATTTCTCGGGCCCCGTGCTACTTGGGATCCCCTTCGGGAGGCCACGCCATTTCGTCTACCGGACTCGCACCGTCTATGGTCCGCCTTTCAATGCGGTTCGACTATGACACGACTTTCTCACTCCCCGGCGGACTGTCAGATCCACCAGAAGGGTCCCACAACCCCGAACACGCAACGCCTGACAGCTTTACCACGCGCCCGGTTTGGCCTCATCCGCTTTCGCTCGCCACTACTCACGGAATATCTCTTCCTGTCGGTACTGAGATGTTTCACTTCCCGACGTTCCCTCCACACACCCTATATATTCAGGTGCAGGTCACACGACATGACTCGTGCGGGGTTCCCCCATTCGGAAACCCTCGGATCACAGCTCGTTTGCCAGCTCCCCGAGGCTTATCGCAGGCTACCACGTCCTTCTTCGGCTCCTAGTGCCAAGGCATCCACCCTGTGCCCTTAAAAACTTCAACAAAAACAACAAAACTGCAGAGAACCAAGAACCACACCCGAAGGCGTGTCTTGATCTTTACAAAGATGCTCGCGTCCACTGTGCAGTTCTCAAACAACCAACGACCCCGACCCCCACCCAGACCCGCCTACCCCATCCCTCACAGGATCGAGCGGTTCGTGGTCCGAGGACCGGCCCGTACCAGGCACCCCACCAACCGGTGGCCGGTGACCTGAGGACCCAACAGTGTGCTCGACAAGCCCCCCACCCCCACCAGCGATGTTCCACCACCACCCACCACCTCGAAAGGATGACGGGCCGGCGGGTACTGACACCAGCGAAGACCAGGACGCTCTTTCGTCAATGTTCCACCCATGAGCAACCACCCACCACACGTGCGGCGATGGCGTGGCACCTGTTCAACCCACCCACCAGCGAAGCCGGCCGGGCGAGCGTTGGTAGCTCCTTAGAAAGGAGGTGATCCAGCCGCACCTTCCGGTACGGCTACCTTGTTACGACTTAGTCCCAATCGCCAGTCCCACCTTCGACCACTCCCCCCGCGAACGGTTGGGCCATGGGCTTCGGGTGTTACCGACTTTCGTGACTTGACGGGCGGTGTGTACAAGGCCCGGGAACGTATTCACCGCAGCGTTGCTGATCTGCGATTACTAGCGACTCCGACTTCATGGGGTCGAGTTGCAGACCCCAATCCGAACTGAGACCGGCTTTTTGGGATTCGCTCCACCTTACGGTATCGCAGCCCTTTGTACCGGCCATTGTAGCATGCGTGAAGCCCAAGACATAAGGGGCATGATGATTTGACGTCATCCCCACCTTCCTCCGAGTTGACCCCGGCAGTCTCCCATGAGTCCCCGGCATAACCCGCTGGCAACATGGGACGAGGGTTGCGCTCGTTGCGGGACTTAACCCAACATCTCACGACACGAGCTGACGACAACCATGCACCACCTGTGCACGAGTGTCCAAAGAGACCACCATCTCTGGTGGCTTCCCGTGCATGTCAAGCCTTGGTAAGGTTCTTCGCGTTGCATCGAATTAATCCGCATGCTCCGCCGCTTGTGCGGGCCCCCGTCAATTCCTTTGAGTTTTAGCCTTGCGGCCGTACTCCCCAGGCGGGGCACTTAATGCGTTTGCTGCGGCACGGAACTCGTGGAATGAGCCCCACACCTAGTGCCCAACGTTTACGGCATGGACTACCAGGGTATCTAATCCTGTTCGCTCCCCATGCTTTCGCTCCTCAGCGTCAGTTGCGGCCCAGAGACCTGCCTTCGCCATCGGTGTTCCTCCTGATATCTGCGCATTCCACCGCTACACCAGGAATTCCAGTCTCCCCTACCGCACTCTAGTCTGCCCGTACCCGATGCAAGCTCGAGGTTGAGCCTCGAGTTTTCACACCAGACGCGACAGACCGCCTACGAGCTCTTTACGCCCAATAATTCCGGACAACGCTTGCGCCCTACGTATTACCGCGGCTGCTGGCACGTAGTTAGCCGGCGCTTCTTCTGCAGGTACCGTCACTTGCGCTTCTTCCCTGCTGAAAGAGGTTTACAACCCGAAGGCCTTCATCCCTCACGCGGCGTCGCTGCATCAGGCTTGCGCCCATTGTGCAATATTCCCCACTGCTGCCTCCCGTAGGAGTCTGGGCCGTGTCTCAGTCCCAGTGTGGCCGGTCGCCCTCTCAGGCCGGCTACCCGTCGTCGCCTTGGTAGGCCATCACCCCACCAACAAGCTGATAGGCCGCGAGCCCATCCCTGACCGAAAAACTTTCCAACCACCCCCATGCGAGGACGGCTCATATCCGGTATTAGCCCCGGTTTCCCGGAGTTATCCCGAAGTCAAGGGCAGGTTACTCACGTGTTACTCACCCGTTCGCCACTAATCCACCCAGCAAGCTGGGCATCATCGTTCGACTTGCATGTGTTAAGCACGCCGCCAGCGTTCGTCCTGAGCCAGGATCAAACTCTCCGTAAATGAACAACGCCCACCACCAAGCACAGCCCGGTGATGAACAATCCATACGAAGCGAACCCACCAGGGTTCACAAAACTGGCATCAACACGAAAGATGACATCATCTTCCGAAATCAACCAAAGGAATCCCAGACACAACCAACCACCCCACCCGACGGGCGAAGACGATCAGCCATGCCACAGGGACAAAAAATTGGCATTGACTAACAAGCACACTGTTGAGTTCTCAAACAACCGACACACACC
>NZ_JBGNYC010000088.1:0-6150 GCF_051844275.1 Cellulosimicrobium sp. CpK407 | reverse complement strand
GACCACGAGCGAGGTGATCTGACCCCACCACCACGCGCCTCTCCTGACAGCGGCCCTCCCACCACCCGGCGGGAGGGCCGCCGTGCTGCATGTGACCCACATCACACGACACGAATCGTGGGGCTCGGCGTCCTAGTGGTGCAAGACCCCGCCGAATCGGAAATATCGGCTCACGCCGGGAATCTGAGAGGACTGCACAGTGGAGTGTCAGGCGATGCCGACCCGGAACACCGACGTGGGCAACGTCGAAACGCTGCTGGGCGCCATCCAGACAGGCGACGCCGACGCCGCACGGAGCGCGCTGGAGCACTGCTGGACCGGCCTGCTCGACGAGGAAGAAGGCACCGCCCTCCAGGCCGTCCAGGCCGCGGTGCTCGCCGGGGGCCCGCCGTCGGTCCCTTCCGACCTCCTCGACCTCGTGTCCGTGACCCGCCAGATGCCCACCCACCCGCGATACCGCGCTACCAACGCCTGCCCCGACGAAGCGCAGTCCGGGCTGTCTGCCTTCGTCCGGACGGCCAAGCAGCGACGCGCGGGGCAGCCCGGCGCCTCGTCGGCGACTGCCACGCAGTGGCTCCTGCGGGTGAGGAACACCGAGCTCCCGCGCTCCCGGATCCTGGTCATGCTCCAGGCCTTCGTCAGCGCCCTCGAGGCAGGACGGACGACCGAGGCGATCCTGCACGCCGAGGAGGCGTACCGGCTGTCGATCTCCACCGGGGCGTCGAGACTGGCGCGGGCGGCCGCTGAGTCCGCAGCGCTCGCGCTCGCGCTCGACGCGCAACGCCACCGCGCGCAGAGCTGGATCGCCGAGGCATGCCTGCTGCCCTCACCGCCACCGTGGTGGCAGCGGACGGTCGGCGACCCGCTCCTCCTCGCCACAGACATCGCGCTCCTCGAGACCACGGGCCCCACCGGCGCCGCTGCCAACCCGTTCCTGCGGACCGCGCACTGGGCGGCGGACCTATGGTTCGTCGCACTGCACCTGGACACCTGGCACGCCGCCGTGAGCCCCACGCCCGCCGTCGCCCTCGACGGCCTCCACGCCTCACTGCTGCAGCGCTCTCCCGTGACCCACGCCGGTGACGCCACAAGCGATCCGCAGCGTCCCCGACAGCTCCCCCCTCTACTCGCGCTCGATCTCGGGCGCCTGTACCTGGAGCACGGCCGCGGCACGAGCGCCGAGCTCGTGGCCGAGCTCCTCGACCAGGAGCCCGCCGCGCACTCCCTCCTGACTGCACGGCTCTGCCTCGCGCGTCGGCGCCCCCGCGAGGCCCTCGCCGCCGTCCGCAACCCTGCGGTCGCCCACTCCGCCTCACCACGCGTCCGCATCGAGGCGCGCCTGCTCGGCGCGGATGCGCACCTCGCGCTCGGATCCGACGACGAAGCGCACCGCGAGCTCGCCCACGCCCTCGACACGGTCCGCCGCACCGGAGGGTCCTTCCCGTTGCGCTGGGGATCGCCCGCCGTCCTTCACGAGGCCGCACGCCTGTCCGGGCACCCCGTCGTCGAGGAGCTCGCCCGCACGGCGCGCGAACCGGTCGAGCCGACATTCTCCACGCTCTCCGAGCGGCAGTCGGAGGTCCTGGGCATGCTTGCGCAGGGACTCACCGCAACCCAGATCGCTCGTCAGTCGTTCGTGTCGGCGAACACCGTGAAGACGCAGGTGCGCGACATCTACCGCCGGCTGGGAGTGCACGACAGGGCGTCTGCACTGCGGCGGGCGCACGAGACCGGGCTGCTTGACCCCGTCGTCCGGCCCGGGCTCAGGATCCGCCCGTGACGACGGTGAGCGCTCCCACCCAGAAGTCGTCCCCCGTGCTCACGGCGCGCAGTTCGGCACGCGAGGCGAGCAGCGCGGTCGGCCGGAACGGCTTCACGTCGACGCCGAGCGAGTTCGCGTAGGACGATCCCCAGGCCGTCGAGTCGAAGGCATTGCTGGCTGAGCCGACCGCGCCTGGGCCGGATCCGGCCCACCGCAGCGGTACCAGCGCGGTGTCGTCGAGGAAGAGCTGGTCCCCGCCGGTCGCACGGTCACCCTCCCAGGCGACTGCACCGATGCGCGCCTGCGACCCTGCGCGACCAGCGACGACCGCCTCGCGGCCGCCGTCGCCCTTGGTGACGGCCATGAGACCGTCGTTCACGATCGCGAGCCTCGAGGCGGCGCCGGTCGGGTCCCGGTGCACCACCACGAGCGCCCACCCGGCCATCGACCCAGTACCACCGGCGGTGCACACGTCGGCGACCCCCCAGGTTCCCGACCCTCCGGCCCTAACCTGCGCCGTCACGTCGACGCTGGCCTGGTAGACCGCGTAGTCGCGCCCGGGCGCACGCTCGACCACGACCTCGCCGACGGGCTGCCTGAGCGATCCCCCGGGTGAGGCCAGCCGCACTCTCCCGACGGACCCGTCGCACACGCCGGTGCGATACTCGCCGCCCCAGTACAGCCGCGCGCTGACGATCTCGCTGCCGGACGGCAGGTCGAGACGAGCCCGGGACGACGGCGTGCCCGTGCCCAGCTCGTCGACCGTTGCCATCTGCCACGCCTTGTTGTCCTGCAGGGTCCCGGTCGCGGTGCCGTCGACGACGCTCGCGCACCTGCTGTCGGACGGCGGGCAATGCAGGACCGGGGCCCCCACCTGGGTGACGCCGACGTCCCCCACCGCGACGTAGCGCGCGGCGAGCGGCGAGTCCCGCACCACGACGTCCTGGCTGAACACCGCGTCCGACTGCCCGTCTGCGGGCCGGACGGTGACGGGAACCGCGCCCTGGGTGGTGTGCGGTGCGACGACGACGGGGACGAGCAGCGTCGAGGCCGCCCCGAGGGCGAGCCCGCGTACCGTACAGAGAGCACCAGCGCCCGACGCCTTGCACGTCCAGTCGGAAGAAGCCCGCCCGAGGTCGGCAGAGTCGAGGGCGACGCCGGTGGGCAGCACCACCTCGAGCACGACGGTCGCGACCGAGGCCGGGCCGGCGTGCGTGACGGTGACGCCGAGGACCCCGGGGCGCCCGGGCGCGAGGTCTCCGAGATCCTCGAAGACGACGTCGAGCTCGACCACGTCCGGGGACGTCGTCGAACCGCCGGGATCTACCGCCCCCGGCGACCCAGGCACCCCGGGCGGTGCAGCGTCGCCCGGCGCGCCGGAGCCGTCCCTGGTGCCCTGCCCCTCCCCGCCCGCGCCGTCCGGTGCGCCCACCGGAGAGCCGTGCTCTCCCGGCGTCGGAACCGCACCGCTCCCCTGAGCCTCGGTCGGCACCGACGGGTCACCCTCGTCGACCTCCACGCCGGACTCAGCATCCGCGGGGCCCGCCCCGTCGGAGGCCACCGGCGCACCGACCGGGGCGACGACCACCGGGACGGGGAGCATCCCCGATGCCGCCACACCCAGGAGCACGACGAGCACCGTCGACACCACACCGACGGACCAGGGCCAGGTCCGCGCGGGGCGCGACCACCACACCCGGCGCACGAAGCGCCCCGGGTGACGCACCGTCCCCACCACCGCGGACCACCACCGCGGCCACTCCCCGAACCACCCCACGATAGGAAGCAGGAGCAGACCGCCCGACGACGCGCCGTCGCGCTGTCTGACGGCGCTGGCACCTGCGGCGCCGCCCACCCCACGGCGGCGTCCCCGACGAGAGAGCGCCGACGGACCTCGCTCCGCCCCAGCAGCCGCCACGACGGCCGCCGCAGCCCCTGCTGCGGCACCTGCTCGCTCGCCCCCCAGGGGTACTGCCGCCGTCGCCCGGTCCACGCCGTCCGCCTCGTGCACGCCTGCCACACCACCGACCACGCCCTCGGGCGGGCTACCGAGCACACCGGTCGCGAGATCGTCGGCCGGGCCGTCCGAGCCGTCGTCCGTGGGACGGGCGGAGGCCATCGTCCCGGACGCACCAACCACGGCGAGGGCGCCGGCGGCTGCGCCACGAGTGCGGCGCCGTGCCGCCCACCGACCACCCAGCGCCGACCTGCCCGCCCGGGGCGAACGCGGGCCGTCCGACGACGCTGCCAGCACTGCCGGGGCTCCAAGGGGCAGGAGCAGGATGCGCATACGACCGCGGAGGTCGCTCAGCTCCTCAACGACTGCGGTGCACGGGGCACAGGTCGTCAGATGCGTCTCGATGCGCCGCCGTACCTGCGGGGTGAGACCACCCTGCGCGTACCGCGCCAGGTGCGGCGAGAAGTCCGCGCACCCGGGGTCGGCCCGCCGTACGTGGGCCTGGAGATAGCCGTGGCGCAGGCGGTCGCGCGCTCGCCGGGCCAGGGACGACGCGGCGTTCGGCGAGATGCCGAGCATCGGCGCCGCCTGAGCCGGCGTCATGCCCTCCACGTCCAGGTACCAAAGCACCTGCTGCCAGCGGGCCGGCAGCGTGCCGAACGCCGAACGCACGAGGGAGACGTCCTCGGCCACGGTCAGGCGGTCGGGGTCGTGCGCCGGGCCGTCGAGAGCCTCATGCGACGCTGGCCGGACCCTCTCCTGCGAGCGGACGTGGCTCAGCGCCGCGTTGCGCACGGACGTCAGTAGGTACGAACGGACGTTGCTCGTCGGTCCGCCGCCCTCGCGCGCCTTCGTCAGCAGCGCGGTGAAGGCCTCCGCCACCGCGTCGTCGGCGCTGGGTCCCGCTCCGAGGACGCGCCGGGCCACCCCGAGCGCCGCGGGACCGTGCCGACGGTAGAGCTCAGTGAACGCCGCGTCCTGCCCTGCTCGCAGCGCGTCGACGAGCCGGTCATCATGGAGCTCCGCCCAGCCGAGCGAGGTCTGCGACGCGCCGCTCTCTGCGCGATCAAGCATGCTCGGACACCTCGTGACACCTGGACGGACGGTATCACCGCGCATGTGTGCTGATCCTCACGGCGCGGTGGGCACTGGACGTGCACAATCCCCACCGGACCATACCTCTCCGACTTCGGCCGATCTAGCCGGTCTGACCGGTTCACCCGGCCCACACCTCCGCCCCTTGGCCGCGCTGCCACGACACGACCGTGGCGCGCCCCGACACCGGGACGCGCCACGGTCATCCGCCGCGCGAGCGCGCGTCGGTCAGCGGCGTGCCCGGCGCCGCACCGCCACGAAGGACAGAGCCCCGACACCGGCCGCGAGGGACCCGAGCGGCGCGACCAGCGGGACGCCGCTCTCATCCTCGGTCACGGTCACGGTCACGGTCGCCGAGCGCGCCACCCGGTCCGGCCCGACGACCTGGTAGGTGAACGAGTCGGTGCCGACGAACCCGGCGGGAGGCGTGTAGACGACGAGCCCCTCGGGCGTCACGGTGACCGCGCCTCCGTGAGCGGATGCGGCCTCGACCGTCGGCAGGCTCGACCCCTCGGGCAGGACGTCGTTGGCCAGGACGTCGATCGTCGTCCCCGCACCGGTCACGGTGGCCGCCGCGTCGTCGACGAGCTCTGCGGCGTCCCGCTCCACGGTCACGCGAAGGTCACCGAGGAGCCGCGCGTGCGTCGCGTTGGACCCGGTCGCCGTCACGGTCACCTGCTCGACTGCGGAACCCTCGAACACGCTCGCCGCGCCGGACACGTTCTCCACGCCGCAGAGCTGACGGGTGTCCGGGTCCCAGCGGTGCCGGGCGCTGATGCTCACCGGATCAAGAGCCTCCGAGACGGAGACGCACTCCTGCCCCGCCGCGTTGTCCTGAAGGCTCCAGATCGTGAGCTCGAGCTCCACCGGCTCCGAGAAGGAGACGGTGGCCTCCTGCCCCTGAGTCAACGTGGCCTGTCCACCGGAGAGCTCCGCAGTCGACTCCCAGCGGACCCCGGACTCCAACGTCCCGCTCATCCCGGAGCCGTCGACAACGTCCGTGACGGGTGCGGCCGCCGCGACGCCGGCCAACCCGACCAGGGCCGCCGTCGCCAGACCTACCGCTCCGGCGGACGGTCCGAGCGCCCTCCGCCGCCATGACACCCGCGCTCGTGCTGTCATCGAGACCTCCCGTGCTCGTGCGCCGGACCGGTGCCCGGCGTTCGGCTGTACCGACGGCACGACGGACTGCCCATGACGCCCTCCTCGGGGTCGCTCCCGATTCCATACCGCTTCCACACCGCGGGCGGGGCGCGCGACGGCGGCCCTCCCGCCGGGTGGTGGGAGGGCCGCTGTCAGGAGAGGCGCGTGGTGGTGGGGTCAGATCACCTGGCTT
>NZ_JBGNYC010000087.1:0-7790 GCF_051844275.1 Cellulosimicrobium sp. CpK407 | reverse complement strand
GCCCCGTACGACCTTCGAAACGCGAGCCTTTGTGGGGCCGGGGGCCCGCGCGGTGGTGCGCGCACACCACCGGGAGGTCCGGCGCCGGGCGCGCGCGGCGCGAGCGCTCACGCGATCCTCGGTGACGTCCCGGGTGCTCGCCAGGGTGCTCGGAACCGCCTTCCTCGCTCTCCTCCTCGCCCTCGCGGTGTTCGTCGTCGGCGCCGTCCTCGCCCTCGTCGTGTTCGGGCTCGTCGCCGCCGGAGTCTCCTCCGGGGTCGCCGTCGGGCTCGTGGCGGTCGGCCTCGTCGCCGTCGGGCTCCTCGTCGCCCGGGGCGTGCGGGGCTCGTCCGTCCGGGACCACGAGCGGGCCTACCGCCTGAGCCGGTTCGCCGCGGCGAACGGGTTCGACCTCGAGGCGCGGGTCGACGATCCGGAGCTGCCCAGCGGGGCGTTCCGGCTGGGCATCCTCCGCGTCGCCTGGAACGTGGTCCGCACCCGCGGTCGCCACCCGGTCGAGGTCGCGACCTACACCTACAGCGCCGGCTACCGCAACGGCGAGCCGTTCGAGTTCACCTATGCCATGGTCGGCCTCGACCGCGCCCTCCCCCACGTCGTCGTGGAGACGGCACCCGCCCGGGGCCTGCGGGGCGCCCGGGCTCCGCGGGGCGTCGAGCGCGTGTGGGAGCTGCCGGTCGACGGCCCGTTCGGCGACCGCCACCGCGCCTACGGGCCCGTGCGGTCCCCGACGGGCACCGCACGGGCCGTCTTCACCCCGGAGGTCGTCGAGACGCTCGTCCGCGGACCCCTGCCGCTCGCGGCGGAGGTGTCCGGCGACCGGCTCTTCCTGTACAGCGAACGCCCGCTCGACCTCCTCGACCCGGCGGTCTGGGAACGCCTCCTGGGGACGGCCACGGACCTGGCCGGACGCCTGTCCGGCGCGGACGGGACCGGCGCCCCGGGCGCCGCCTCCGGCACCCGGTGACGACGGCGGCCGGGACGCGAGACGCCGTCGGGAGCGGCCCCGAGATCTGGGAGAATGGGCGACCATGAGCGACTTCCCGACGAACGCGCCGACGGGCGCGGCCGATGCCACGGCAGCAACGACCTCCTCCGCCGGCCACGTAGCCGGCGACGTCGTCCGCGCGGTGGTCGCGGGAGTACCCGACCGGGTGAGCCTCGACGGGCTCGAGGAGACCTACGACGCCCGCTGGGCCGAGCAGGGGACGTACGCGTTCGACCGCTCCAGGACCCGCGAGCAGGTCTTCTCCATCGACACCCCGCCGCCGACGGTCTCCGGCTCCCTGCACGTGGGCCACGTCTTCTCCTACACCCACACGGACGTCGTCGCGCGCTTCCAGCGCATGCGCGGCCTCGAGGTGTTCTACCCGATGGGCTGGGACGACAACGGCCTGCCCACCGAGCGCCGCGTGCAGAACTACTACGGCGTGCGCTGCGACCCGACGCTCCCCTACGTCGAGGGCTTCGAGCCCCCGCACGAGGGCGGCGAGGGCAAGTCGGTCAAGGCCGCCGACCAGGTGCCGGTGAGCCGCCGCAACTTCATCGAGCTGTGCGAGCGACTGACTGCCGAGGACGAGAAGCAGTTCGAGGCGCTGTGGCGCCGGCTCGGGCTCTCGGTCGACTGGGCGCAGCACTACCAGACGATCGACGCGCGGTCCCGCACCGCGGCGCAGCGTGCGTTCCTGCGCAACCTCGCGCGCGGCGAGGCGTACCAGGCGGAGGCCCCCGGGCTGTGGGACGTGACGTTCCAGACGGCGGTCGCGCAGGCCGAGCTCGAGGCGCGCGACTACCCTGGGCACTTCCACAAGGTCGCGTTCCACCGCGTCGCGCCGGGCACCCCGGACGACGGCGCACCCGTCTTCATCGAGACCACGCGCCCCGAGCTGCTCGCGGCGTGCGTGGCGCTCGTCGCGCACCCCGACGACGAGCGGTACCAGCACCTGTTCGGCACCTCGGTGCGCTCGCCGCTGTTCGACGTCGAGCTGCCCGTCCTCGCCCACCCCGCCGCCGAGCGCGACAAGGGCGCGGGCATCGCGATGTGCTGCACGTTCGGCGACCTCACCGACGTGCAGTGGTGGCGCGAGCTGCAGCTCCCGACGCGGTCGATCATCACGCGCGACGGCCGCATCACGCGCGAGACGCCGGACTGGATCACGTCGCACGCCGGCCAGGGCGTGTTCGCCGAGCTCGCGGGCAAGACGACGTTCTCGGCGCGCCAGGTCGTCGTCGACGCGCTGCGCGACGCGGGCGACCTCGACGGCGAGCCCGTGCCGACCCAGCGCAAGGCGAACTTCTTCGAGAAGGGCGACAAGCCCCTCGAGATCGTCACGTCGCGCCAGTGGTACATCCGCAACGGCGGCCGCGACTGGACGACGGCCGACGGCACGACGCGCGACCTGCGCCAGGAGCTGCTGACCCGCGGCA
Organism: Cellulosimicrobium sp. CpK407; assembly: GCF_051844275.1. Taxonomy (NCBI): domain Bacteria; kingdom Bacillati; phylum Actinomycetota; class Actinomycetes; order Micrococcales; family Promicromonosporaceae; genus Cellulosimicrobium; species Cellulosimicrobium sp. CpK407. Next base: position 5,366 of record NZ_JBGNYC010000087.1, on the reverse strand, counting down.
AGGACCTCGCGTTCCACCCCGACTTCATGCGCGTGCGCTACGAGAGCTGGGTCGGCGGCCTCAACGGCGACTGGCTCATCTCGCGCCAGCGCTTCTTCGGCGTCGCGATCCCGCTGTGGTACCCGGTGCTGGAGTCGGGCGAGGTCGACCACGACCACCCCATCGTCCCGTCCGAGGACGTCCTGCCCGTCGACCCGTCGTCCGACGTGCCCGCCGGGTACACGGAGGACCAGCGTGGCGTGCCGGGCGGGTTCGTCGGCGAGAACGACATCATGGACACCTGGGCGACGTCGTCGCTCACGCCGCAGATCGCCGGTGGCTGGGAGGTCGACCCCGACCTGTTCGAGCGCGTGTTCCCCATGGACCTGCGCCCGCAGGGCCAGGACATCATCCGGACCTGGCTCTTCTCGACCGTCGTGCGCTCGCACCTCGAGTTCGGCTCGCTGCCGTGGAAGAACGCCGCGATCTCGGGCTGGATCCTCGACCCCGACCGCAAGAAGATGTCGAAGTCCAAGGGCAACGTCGTCACGCCCATGGGCCTGCTGGAGGAGCATGGCTCCGACGCGGTGCGGTACTGGGCCGCCTCGGCTCGCCTGGGCACCGACGCGGCGTTCGAGGTCGGGCAGATGAAGATCGGGCGCCGCCTCGCCATCAAGATCCTCAACGCGTCAAAGTTCGCGCTGTCGTTCGGCGTGGACGCCGAGACCGGGACCGGCGAGATCGTCCTCGACCCCGCGCTCGTCACCGAGACGCTCGACCGTGCGATGCTCGCCGGCCTCGCGTCCGTCGTCGAGAAGGCGACCGAGGCGTTCGAGGCGTACGACCACACGCGCGCCCTCGAGACCACGGAGACGTTCTTCTGGACGTTCTGCGACGACTACCTCGAGCTCGTCAAGGACCGCGCGTACGGCGCCGGCGCCGCGGCGTCCGACGTCTCGGCCGAGACCCGGTCCGCGCGCGTCGCGCTCGCGATCGCGCTCGACACGCTCCTGCGTCTCTTCGCGCCGTTCGTGCCGTTCGCGACCGAGGAGGTCTGGTCGTGGTGGCGCGCGTCGGAGGGATCGATCCACCGCGCGCCGTGGCCGACGTCCGACGTCGCGCGCTCGGCGGCCGGCGACGCCGACCCGGCCGTGCTCACGGCCGCGGGCCACGCGCTCGCCGCGCTGCGCAAGGTCAAGTCCGAGGCGAAGGTCTCGATGCGCACGCCGATCCTCGCGGCGCAGGTCGCCGTCCCGGCCGCGTCGCTCGCCGGCGTCGAGGCATCGGTCGTCGACGTCCGCAACGGCGGGCGCGTCACCGGCACGCTCGACCTCGTCGCGGCCACGGAGGGCCAGGGCGACCCGGCCGTCCAGGGCGGGATCGTCGTCGTCTCCTCCGAGCTCGGCGAGCCCGAGGCCCGCAAGAAGTCCTGACTCCCCCACCTGTCGTGGGCATGGAATGGGCCCGGTTCTGCGGTCAGAACCGGGCCCGTTCCATGCCCACAGCGGCCGGCGGGTCAGATGATCTCGCCGCGCAGCCTGGCGTCGTCGCCGGACATCGTCGCCGCGACCTCGCGCGGCGTGCCCTCGTCGGCCCACCGCAGGGTCGCGCCGACGCCCTCGATGAGCTCGACGCTGCCCTCGGGCGCGAACGTCAGGCCGGCGTCCTGGCCCACCGCGGCACGGACGAGCGCGACCGTCGCGGGGAGCTTCTCGAGGCCCTCGGTGACGCCCAGGTCCTGGATCTCCTCCTTGGACGCGGCGATGTGCATCGGGCTCGGCCCGATCCAGAGCGAGCGGCCGTCGAGCGCCGCGTCCTGGCCGTACTCGTCGGCCAGGACGAGCTCCTTGACCTGCCCGCGCGCGAGGACCGCCACGACGTCCTCGACGGACGTCACGGCACCCGACTCGCGCCCCTGCTCCTGACGGAACTCCGCGAGGACCTTCTCGCGCCGTCGTTCGCGGAAGCTGTCGAGCGCGTCGGCGACGTTCGCCTCGAACGCGGCCTCGTTGATGCCCGGGCCTCGACCGCCGCCCGGGACCTCGACGACGAGCTCCGCCGTCGCACGACCGAGCGCTCCGCGTACGAGGGGGACGGCGCGCACGTCCCCGGTGAGGAGCACGAGCTCGGGGCGGTACTCCGCCGCCTGGCGCTCCAGCTCGGCGGCCACCGCCTCGGCGTTGCGCTCCCACGAGTCCTCCGCGCGCGACTCGATGCGCTTGTGGGACAGGCCGCCGGTCCGGACCTTGTTGATGACGTCGTGGCCGCCCTCGACCGACTCCGGCTCCGCGTACGGCAGGTGTCCCCCCGCGACGGACCACGTGAGGTCCGCGCCCTGGCGGTCGACGACGACCCGCACGTAGTCCACCGACTCGTCCGCGGCGCGCGCCGCCTGGAGCAGCGCGGGGACGGGGCCCCACGACCCCTTCGTGAGCGCCGGCGGGTCCTTGACGACGCGGTCGACCAGCACGCCCGTGTCGTCCGCGATCAGCACACGCCCGTGGGTGCCCCCGACCCGCGTCGGCCGCAGCACCACCTCCTCGAGGTCGTCGAGGACGGCGTCGGGCGCGCCCTCCTGGCGCAGCGTGCGCCGCACGCCCTTCCAGCGGTTCTCGACCTCGCGGTCCCCGGCCTCGTTGGCCCGCGTCGCGTCGATGTACACCGTCGCGAAGGGGCCCGGGTGGCCGAGGAGGGGCTTGAGCCAATCGATCTTCATGCGAACACCTCTAGCGTCCGTCGGCGTGGCGGGCGGGCCGCCCGGCGCGCAGGTCGTGCCGACGCCGGGGCCCACCCTGGGACCCCTCCAGGGTCGGTCAGATCGACCCGCGTCGCCACCGCGCGTCGGGCAGGACCCGGCGGACGCCGACGGTCAGGACGCCGTCAGGAGTAGGTGTCGAGGACGGGCGTGCCCTCGCCCGACGCGGCGTGCTCCGCGGCGATCCGCTCGTGGTGGCGGATGACCTCGCGGACGATGAACTCGCGGAACTGCTCCGCGAACTCGGGGTCGAGGCCCGCGGCGTCGGCGATCCCGGTGAGGCGCGCGATCTGCTGCCGGTCCCGGTCGGGGTCGGCCGGCGGCAACCCTCCCTGCGCCTTGAGCTCCCCGACCCGGCGCGTGAACTTGAACCGCTCCGCGAGCAGGTGCATGAGCGCGGCGTCGATGTTGTCGATGCTGTCGCGCAGCATGAGGATCTCGGCGGGGACGGCAGCGGGGCCGGGCGGGTTCGTCACCCACTGATCCTAGGCGCGCCCGGCGACCCGAGGAACGCGATACTCGGAGTACGGAGTAAAGTGTCACGCCGTCCCTACCTGCCGTCCCACTCAGCGGAGAGTCCCATGACGGAACACGCGTCGCCGAGCCTCGTCGAGGTCTCCCCCACGGCGACCATCAGCACCCTCCTCACCGACCGTGTCGCCCGTGGACCCCACGCGACGCTCGTCGAGCGCCGGACCACCGCGGACGGCCCGTGGGAGCCCGTCACCGCGCAGGAGTTCGAGGCGGACGTCGTCGCCGTCGCGCGCGGCCTCGTGGCCCGCGGCATCGAGCCGGGAGACCACGTCGCGATCATGTCGCGCACACGCTACGAGTGGACCCTCCTCGACTTCGCGGCGTGGGCCGTGGGCGCCGTCCCTGTGCCCGTCTACGAGACGTCGTCGGCCGAGCAGGTGCACTGGATCCTGTCGGACGCCGCCGTGCGGCTCGCCGTCGTGGAGACCGCCTCCCACGCCGCCGAGGTCGCGTCCGTGCGGGACCGCCTGCCCGCCCTGGAGGACGTGCTCGTCGTCGAGGACGGCGCCGTGGACGCCCTGCGCGCCGCAGGCGCTGACGTCCCCGCCGAGGAGGTCGACCGCCGTCGCGCCGCCCAGCGGGTCGACGACCTCGCGACGGTCATCTACACCTCCGGCTCGACCGGGCGCCCCAAGGGCGTCGAGCTCACGCACCGGAACTTCGTCCACCTCGCGCTGAACGGCCGCGCCGGCCTCGCCGAGATCCTCGACTCCGACGGCGCGCGCACCCTCCTGTTCCTGCCGCTCGCCCACGTCTTCGCGCGCTTCATCCAGGTCGTCGTAGTCGCGTCGAACGCCGTGCTCGCGCACTCGTGGGACACCAAGAACCTCGTCGCCGACCTCGGGACGTTCCGCCCGACGTTCCTGCTCGCCGTGCCGCGCGTCTTCGAGAAGGTCTACAACACGGCCGAGCAGAAGACCGGGACGGGCGCCAAGCGCAAGATCTTCCACTGGGCCGCGAAGGTCGCGATCACGTGGTCGCGCGCGCTCGACACCGCGGGCGGACCGTCGTTCGGGCTGCGCGCGCAGCACGCCGTCGCCGACCGGCTCGTCTACTCGACGCTCCGGGCCGCGATGGGCGGGCAGCTCACGTACTCGATCTCCGGCGGCGCTCCCCTCGGCGAGCGGCTCGGCCACTTCTACCGCGGCGTCGGGCTGCGCATCCTCGAGGGCTACGGCCTCACCGAGACGACGGCCCCCACCGCCGTGAACCTGCCCGGCCTCACCAAGATCGGCACCGTCGGGCCCGCGTTCCCCGGCACCTCGCTGCGGATCGACGACGACGGCGAGCTGCTCGTCAAGGGCGACCACGTCTTTCGCGGCTACCGCAACCAGCCCGAGCTCACCGCCGAGGCGCTCCAGGACGGCTGGTTCCGCACCGGCGACCTCGGCGCGTTCGACGACGACGGCTACCTGCGCATCACCGGCCGCAAGAAGGAGATCATCGTCACCGCCGGCGGCAAGAACGTCGCCCCGGCGGTGCTGGAGGACCGCCTGCGCGCCCACCCGCTCGTGAGCCAGGTCGTCGTCGTGGGCGACCAGCGCCCCTTCATCGGCGCCCTCGTCACGCTCGACGCCGAGATGCTCCCGGGCTGGCTCGCGACCCACGCCCTGCCGCCCATGGACGTCGACGCCGCCGCCACGGACCCCGACGTCCTCGCCGCGCTCGACCGCGCCGTCGCGCACGCGAACGAGGCCGTCTCCCGCGCCGAGTCGATCCGGAAGATCACCGTGCTGACCTCGGACTTCACCGAGCAGAACGGCTACCTCACGCCGTCCCTCAAGGTGAAGCGCGGTCTCGTCATCAAGGACTTCGCCGACACGATCGACACCCTCTACGGCGCGAAGGTGGGCGCCGACGCCTGACCAGGCAAGGCCTGCCATCCACCGAGGCAGAACCCTGGCCGGCCGAAGCAGACCCGAGACCGCGCGAGGTAGAGCCCTGGTCACGCGAAGTAGAGCCCTGGTCCGCCGAGGTAGAGCCCTGGTCACGCGAGGTAAAGGCCGTGGTCCTGCCCGACGGCGGTCTGGTCACCTTGGGTGGTCGGGGTGGGTAGTGGTGCCGCGTCTACCATCCGCCGCTCGTTCCTCGCGGCTCC
>NZ_JBGNYC010000086.1:0-8352 GCF_051844275.1 Cellulosimicrobium sp. CpK407 | reverse complement strand
ATCGTAGAACAGCGCCATCCCGACCAGCGCCGTCGAGAACACCGACACGGTGCTCACCGACGCGACGGTCCGACGATGCTCGCGGATGCTCGAGAGAAGGCCCACCAATGCTCCCTACGTACGTGGTCGGGGCACACGGGACCGCGTCGTCCTGTCGAGCCGGGTGGCGAGAGACGGGGAGACGCGCGTCTGTGCCCACAGAACGCCCCGTCGAGGGTAACCGAGCGGTCGGGGTCGCCGACATGGTGACCACTCCCCATGCGGGTGGAATCTCCGGGTGTTCAGGGCAGAAGGGACGCTCGCGACAGCGCCGCACGGTCGAGCGTGTGCTCCGCGGCGGCGTGGAGCGGGTCGGACGAGCGGGTCGACGTGGTCTCCGGGGCGACGGCGAGCCGGTCGCGTCGCGCCTGTGCGCGCGCCGCGGCGCGGCGGCGCCCGAGGTCGCTCAGTGCCGAGCCGACGACGACGAGCAGACGGTCGGCGCCGCGCGGCTCGGCGGTGCGGGGCAGGGTGGGGGAGTACGCGCTCATGAGGGGTTCTCCTTGCCGTCGATCGTGGGGAAGACGTTGAAGTGGATCTGCACGGGTCGTGCGCCCGGCGCCTGCTCCTGGCCCTCGAACCGGTGGAGCGTCGCGTCGAGCGCGTCCCAGGCGTCCGCGACCTCGTTCATCTGGTCAGCGGTGAGCCACATGCTGGCGGTCGTGAGGCGCGCCCCGTCGAGCCAGCGGGTCGGGAGCTCGGAGGAGCGTTCCAGGAACGCCTGGATCTTGCGGGCGCGCGCGTTCTCGAACTCCCGGCTCACCATCGCGGTGGCGAGCGTGGTCGCCGTGTCCTCGGTCTCGTCGGGCGTGCTCACGGTGAAGCCGCCCGGCGGCCGTTCCCACCACCGCTCCCGCGCCGTGCCGCGGCCGGCCACCTCGCGGACGAAGCCGTGCCGGGCGAGCTGGCGCAGGTGGTAGCTCGTCGAGCCGCTGGACTCGCCGACGAGGTCGGCGAGGCGGCTCGCGGTGAGCGCGCCGTGGGTGGAGAGCAGGTCGAGGATCTGCACCCGCAGCGGGTGCGCGAGCGCCTTGAGCTGCGCCGGACCGAGCGCCGGGTGGCGCTCGGCGCTCGGGGGTGTGGTGTCGCCGTCGGTGCTCATGGCACGAGAGTAGCCATGCAAAGACACCTTTGCAAGAGGTTCTTTGCAACGAGTTCTTGGGACGCGTTGCGAGGCGAGGCGCGAGGGGCGAGGGGCGGCGCGAGGTGCGAGCATCGGTCGCATGGCCCACGTGGTGGAGCGGGTGCGCGGGGCGACGGAGCGCGCGATCTTCCTCCGGGTCGCGGGCCCGGACGCGACCGCCACGAGGGCGCGCATCCACGACACGCCGGGTCCGCGCTGGTTCGACCGGGGCTCGCCGGTCCAGCGCGTGCACGGCGACGCGTCGATGTTCGTCGGAGGGCTGCGCGCCCTGCTCCTCCAGAGCCTGCACCCGCTGGCCATGGCGGGCGTCGCCGCGCACTCGGGTTACCGGGGCGACCCCTGGGGCCGCCTCCAGCGCACGTCGACCTTCATCGCCGTGACGACGTTCGGCACCGCCGACGACGCCGAGCGCGCGGTCGCAGCGGTCCGCGCGGTCCACGAGCGCGTCCGGGGCCGGGCGCCCGACGGCCGCCGCTACCGGGCGAGCGACCCCGACCTGCTGCGGTGGGTCCACGTCGCGGAGACCCAGAGCTTCCTCGTCGCGCACCAGTCGTTCGGTCGACGCCCGCTCGACGCGCAGGGGTGCGACGAGTACGTCGCCCAGGCCGCCGTCGTCGGGCGCGCGCTGGGGGTCGTGGACGCGCCCCTGACCCGTCGGGAGCTGGACGCGGCGGTCGAGGAGTACCGGCCGGCGCTCTCGTTCACGCCGTCCGCGCTCGACGCCGCGCGGTTCCTGCTCGTCGAGCCCCCGCTCCCGTGGCCGGTGCGACCGGCCTACGCCGGGCTGGCCGTCGCCGCGCGCGAGTCGCTGCCCGCGTGGGCCCGCGCCGGGATGCCGCGGGTGCGCGGCCTGCCGGCGTGGTGGGCGCGGCCCGCCGGCGCCACGGTCACGCGGCTGATCCGCTGGGCGCTCCCTGCGTCGTGAGGTCGCGGCGCCGTGAGGTCGCGCCCTCCGTGCGGGCTCACGGCGGTGGTCACGGCGTGTCGCGCCGCCGGCGGTAGGCGTCGAGGTCGCCGTTGAGGCGGCCCAGCAGCTCGGCGAGCAGCGCGCGGTCCAGGCGGGACCAGTCGCCCAGCACGTCGGCGTACAGCTCCGTCCGCGCGACCCGGTGCGCGGCGAGCTCGTCGAGGCCCTCGCTCGTCGGCTCGACGACGACCGCGCGGCCGTCACGGGGGTCGCGCGCGCGGCGGACGTGACCGGCCCGTTCGAGCGCGACGACCTGGCGGGTGACTGTCGACGCGTCGAGGCCGAGGCGCTCCGCGAGCGCGTTCACGTGCAGGGGGCCGTGCGTCCCGAGCGTGTGGAGGAGGAGGTAGCCGGAGCGGTCGAGCGTCCCGCCGCGGCGCGAGGTGCCCGGCGTCCCCGACGCGCGGGTGCGCTCGGCGCGCCGCAGGAGCTGCGCGACCTCGAGCTCGATCGCGCCGAGCACGTCGTGCGCGGTCGCGTCGTCGCGCGCCGACGCCCCGCCGGACGACGCACCGGCTCCGTGATCGTTTCCCTCGGCAACCGTCATAGGTGTATTCTACAGATACTTACCTGTCAGATACAGATAAAGGCTGCCGCCGAGTCCCCTCGGGCCGAGCGGCACTCTCCCGCCGACCAGGAAGTACGAACGCAGTGGCCTCCACGCGCAACGAACCGAACCGCACCGCCATCTACGCGACCGCTCTCACGGCGTTCTTCGCGATCGCCGGCATCGCGGTCGTCGACCCGATCCTGCCCGTCATCGGGGAGGAGATCGGGGCGTCGACCTGGCAGATCGAGCTCCTCTTCACGGCCTACATCGCCGTGATGGCGCTCGGCATGATCCCTGCCGTCATGGCCACGGGTCGGTTCGGCTACAAGAAGATCCTCGCGACCGGCGTGAGCCTCGTCGCCGTGGCCGCGGTGCTCGCGGCCCTGAGCACGAGCATCGGCCAGCTCGCCGCGCTGCGCGGGCTGTGGGGCCTCGGCAACGCGATGTTCTTCGCGACCGCGATGGTCCTGCTCGTCTCGCTCGCCAACGACCGCGAGTGGGTCGTCGAGCTCTTCGAGACGTGCGTCGGGCTCGGCTTCGCCGTCGGCCCGCTGCTCGGCGGCCTGCTGGGCGGCATCTCGTGGCGGGTCCCGTTCTTCGTCTGCGGCGTCTTCATGCTCGTCGCGCTGCTCGTGTCCGTGACGCGCCTCAAGGACCCGGCCGAGAAGCCCGCGCCCCTGCGGCTCGGCCAGGTGTTCCGCCTCTTCCGCAAGCCCGGCTTCCTCGCGCTCGCCGCGGTCACCGCCGCGTACAACTTCTGCTTCTTCATCGTGCTCGGGTACACGCCCGTCTTCCTCGGGCTCGACGTCGTGCCGCTGGGCCTCGTCTTCACCGCGTGGGGCGTGGGGCTCGCGGTCGGGATCCTCGTCGTCGGGCACCGCCTCGCCCACCGCGTGGGCGCGGTCCAGACGCTCGGCGTCGCGATCGTGGGCGTGCTGGTCGCGCTGGTCCTGCTGGCGCTCGACCTCGGGACCGCGTGGTCCGTCGTCGTGCTCGTGGGGGCGGGCGTCTTCATGGGGATCGCGAACGCGAACCTCACCGACCTGTCGCTCGCGCTCGGCGACCCGGACCGGCGCGTGACGACGGGCGCGTTCAACCTCGTGCGCTGGGGCTTCGCCGCGCCCGCGCCGGTCATCGCGGGCCTGCTGCACCCGGTCTCCGCGACGGCCCCGTTCTGGCTGGGCGCGGGGATCCTGGTGCTCGGCGTCGTCGTGTTCGTGGCGTTCGGCCACCGGATGGCGGGGGAGCTCGGCGAGCGCGTGCTGTGGTCGCGCTGGAACCGCCGCGCGCGTGCCGTCGAGGGGACGCCCGAGGAGGCGCTCGGCGAGGTCTGAGCACCGACGACGACGAGGCGGGAGTCCCGGGCCTGCGGCTCGGGTCCCTCAGTCCTCCGGGGCGGTCGAGGTGTCGGTCGGGGTGTCCGCGGCCGACGTCTCCGCGACCTGGGTGAGGGCCTCGATCCCGACCGTGAGCGCGCGCAGGTCCGCGACGTCGAGCCGGGCGAGCAGGTCCGTGAGCGGCTCGTCCTCCTGCGCGGCGATGCGCCGCACGGCCGCGGCGCCGCGCGGCGTCGCGGCGACCAGCCGCACCCGACCGTCCTGCGGGTCGGGACGGCGCGCGGCCATCCCCGCCGCCTCCAGCCGGTCCACGATCCCCGAGAGCGTCGCCGGGGAGATGCCGAGCACCTCCGCGAGCCGGTGCGAGCTCGTCTCGCCGTCGAGCTGGAGGACCGCGAGCGCGCGCAGCTGGGGGACCGTGAGGGTCGTGCGCAGCAAGGGCTCGAGCCGTTGGGCGAGGAGCAGCTCGGCGAGGCGGCGCTGCGCGTCCTCGAGGCGCCGCGCCAGCGCCGCGCGCTCGTCGTCGGCGGGGTGGGTCACGGCGCAGACTCTATCGGTGGGAGCGGGAACCATCCCGAGATGCTTCGCGTTACGCTAACGAAATCGCGACGCCGACGTCGTCTCCCACCCGACCTGGAACCCTTGGAGGCTCCGTGTCCCGTCTCGCCCGGCTGGCGCTGGCCAACCGCGCGCTCGTCGCGCTCGCCACGGTCGCGATCGCGATCTTCGGCGTCATCAGCATGGGGTCGCTCAAGCAGGAGCTCATCCCGAGCCTGCAGATCCCGACCGCCGCCGTCGTCGGCGTCTACCCGGGCTCGGCCCCGGCGATCGTCGAGCAGCAGGTGACCGTCCCCGTCGAGACGGCGGCGCGCGCCGTCAAGGGCGTGGAGGACGTCACATCGACGTCGTCGACCGGCATGTCCGTGACGACGGTGCAGTTCGCCTACGGCACGGACATGGACGCCGCGGCCTCCCAGCTCCAGACGGCGATCACGCGCCTGCAGTCCCAGCTCCCCGAGGACGTCGAGCCCCAGGTCGTCACGGGGTCGGTGGACGACCTGCCCGTGATCCAGCTCGCCGTGTCCGGCGGAGCCGACGACGCGGCGCTGGCCGACACCGTCTCGTCGAGCGTCGTCCCGGCGCTCGAGGACGTCGAGGGCGTGCGCAGCGTCGCGGTGAGCGGCATCGCCGACCAGCAGGTGACGGTCGACCTCGACCCGGCCGCGCTCGCCGCCGCCGGGCTCAGCCCGGCGCAGGTCTCCACGATCCTCCAGGACAACGGGGTCGTGATCCCCGCCGGGACCGTCGCCGAGGGCGACCGGACCCTCAGCGTGCAGGTCGGCACCGCCGTCACGACCGTCGACGAGCTCGCCGCGCTGCCGCTCGTGTCCCCGACCGCGGCGCCCGGCACCGCGCCCGTCGCGCTCGGCGACGTCGCGACCGTGACCGCGGGCCCCGAGCCCGCGACGTCGTACTCGCGCCTCGACGGCGAGAACGCGCTCGCGGTCGCGATCACCAAGACGCCCGCGGGCAACACGGTCGAGGTGTCGCACGCCGTCCAGGAGGCGATCGACGACCTCTCCGGCGTGCTCGACGCGCAGGACGTGCGGGTCGACGTCGTGTTCGACCAGGCGCCGTTCATCGAGGAGTCCATCGAGGGCCTCGCGACGGAGGGCCTGCTCGGCCTCCTGTTCGCCGTCGTCGTGATCCTGCTGTTCCTCGCCTCGCTGCGCTCGACGCTCGTCTCGGCGGTGTCGATCCCGCTGTCGCTGTTCGTGACGTTCATCGTCATGAACGCCACGGGCTACACGCTGAACATCCTCACGCTCGGCGCCATGACGGTCGCGATCGGCCGCGTGGTCGACGACTCGATCGTCGTCATCGAGAACATCAAGCGGCACCTGTCGTACGGCGAGGAGAAGGTGGGCGCCATCATCGGCGCCGTCAAGGAGGTCGCGGGCGCGATCACCGCCTCGACCGTGGCGACCGTCGCCGTCTTCCTGCCCATCGCGCTCGTGGGCGGCATGGTCGGCGAGCTCTTCCGGCCCTTCGCGCTCACCGTCGCCATCGCGATGCTCGCGTCGCTCTTCGTGGCGCTGACGATCGTCCCGGTCCTCGCGTACTGGTTCATCACGTCCCCGCCCGTCCCGGCGGACCCGGAGGCCGCGCGCCTCGCGGGCGAGCGGGCGCGCGCCGCGGCGGAGGCCAAGGAGCGCCGCGGTCTGTGGCAGCGCGGGTACGTCCCGACGCTGCGGGCGGCGCTGCGCCACCCGGCGATCACGCTCGGCGTGTCCGTCGCGATCCTCGCCGGGACGCTCGCGCTCGTGCCGCGCCTGGAGACCAACTTCCTCGGCGACACCGGCCAGGACACGCTCACCGTCACCGAGTCGTTCGCGCCCGGCACGTCGCTCGAGGCGCAGGACGCCGCCGCGCGCGACGTGGAGCAGGCGCTCATGGGCGTCGACGGCGTCGCGACCGTGCAGACGACGGTCGGCACAGCGGGCGGCCCCGAGGCCGCGTTCTTCGGCGGCGGGGGCTCCCCGACGGCGACGTTCGCCGTCACGCTCGACCCGGACGCCGACGCCGTCGCCGCCCAGGAGGACGTGCGCGACGCCGTCGCCGGTCTGGGCGGAGACGCGAGCGAGGGCATCGAGGTCGCCGGTGCGGACGCCGCGTTCGGCAGCTCGACGGTCGACCTCGTCGTGCGCGCCCCCGACACCGAGACCCTCACGGCTGCCGCAGCCGACGTTCAGCAGCTCGCCGAGGACGCCGACGGCGCCGCGCAGGTGACCAACAACCTCGCCTCCGCGCAGTCCACGGTCCAGGTGACCGTCGACCGCGACGCCGCGGCCGCCGTCGGGCTCACCGAGACCCAGGTCGCCGGGACGGTCGCGGGGACGATGTCTCCCGCGCCGATCGGCACCGTGAACCTCGGCGACGGTCCGGTCCAGGTCCGCGTCCTCGCGGGCGAGGCCCCGGCGACGGTCGCGGAGCTGGAGCAGGTCGTGCTGCCCACCGCGGCAGGACCCGTCCCGCTCACGCAGGTCGCCGAGGTCGCGGAGGTCGAGGTCCCCACCTCGATCACCCGGGTCGACGGCGAGCGCAGCGCGACGATCTCCGTCACGCCCGCCGGCCAGGACCTCGGCGCGCTCACCGCCGAGCTCACGACCGCGATCGACAGCCTCGACCTGGAGGGCGGGGCGACCGTCGAGATCGGTGGCGTCGCGTCCGACCAGGCCGACGCGTTCGCCGACCTCGGGCTCGCGCTGCTCGTCGCGATCCTCATCGTCTACCTCGTCATGGTCGCGACGTTCCGCAGCCTCCTCCAGCCGTTCATCCTGCTCGTGTCGATCCCGTTCGCCGCGACGGGCGCGCTGCTCCTGCTGCTCGCCACCGCGACGCCGCTCGGCGTGCCGGCCCTCATCGGCCTGCTCATGCTCGTCGGCATCGTGGTGTCCAACGCGATCGTGCTCATCGACCTCATCAACCAGTACCGCGAGCGCGGCCGGTCGCTCGACGACGCCGTCATGGAAGGTGCGCGCAAGCGCCTGCGCCCCATCGTCATGACGGCTGCGGCGACGATCTTCGCGCTCACCCCGATGGCGATCGGCATCACCGGCGGCGGGGCGTTCATCTCCCAGCCCCTCGCGCTCGTCGTCATCGGCGGCCTGCTGAGCTCGACGCTGCTGACCCTGGTCGTCGTCCCGGTGCTCTACACGCTCGCCGAGCGTCGCGGCGAGAAGCGCGCGGCGAAGAAGGCCGCCAAGCAGGAGGCCGCGGCCCAGGCCGAGGCCGACAAGGCCGAGCAGTCCGAGAAGGCCGCCGCCCAGCCCGTTGCGGAGGCGTAGCCCGCCGAGGTAGAGCCCTGGTCTACCGAGGTAGAGCCCTGGTCGGTTTTCAGGCCGCGGGGTCGGGTCCGCGGTGGGGGTGGGCTCGGTGCTCGGGGCTGCGGCGCCGTCACCGTGGCCTGTCGGGCGTGGGTCTTTGGAGCGCCGCTCTGACGCCCCTTCGCATCCGAGCCCACCCCCACCGCTCGGCCGTCGCGGCACCCTGGCCCGAGCTCGCCCGAGCCAGCTCGCCGACGTAGACCCGTGGTCCGCCGAGGTAGGCCCGTGGTCCGCCGAGGTCGAGGCCTGGTTCGACGACGTCCGCTCGCACTGCGTTGCAGCGTCGCCGTCGGCCGACGGCCGACGGCCAGATCGCCTGGGAGACGCCGGTTGGCGGCCCTCGGTCGAACCGTCACCGCGGGCGGTCGCCCGAGGTGGGCCAAGACCAGGGCGAGACGACGCCGGGCGGGGTGGGTGGTGGTGCCGCG
>NZ_JBGNYC010000085.1:0-10876 GCF_051844275.1 Cellulosimicrobium sp. CpK407 | reverse complement strand
GACATGCCGGCGATGTTCGCGAGCGAGAAGTGGAGGTGAGCGGCCGCCGTCGTGCGTCACCGGGCGCGGGACGGGCCGCGCCCGGGAAGGCACGCTCGCCTCAGCACTGCTCCAGACGCTCGACCGCCGGCGACAGCGACCCCGTGCCGCCGTAGAGGCGCACGTGCGCGACCTCGGTGGCGCGCAGAGCCGTCCGGACTGCGGGCGGCAGGCACCTCGACGGGACGACGAAGAGCGGCTCGCGCCGGAGGCCCGCCGCAGCGGCTCCCGCGAGCGCGTCGGGAAAGTCGGACCCTGCGGCGAGGTTGGCGGCCGCTGGCGACCAGATTCCCTGATCGTGCCACGTGCCGAAGACGACGTCGTTGACCGCCATCGCCGTCGCGTACCGGTCGGCCCCGCCCAGGCGCTCCGTCCCGACGACACCGGGCACTCGTCCGGCAGCGTGCTCGAGCGCCGGGCTCACCGCGCCCGACCCGCCGACGACGGTCACGCCCCGGACGCCGAGCGTCTGGAACATCTGAACGACCCGGGGGTCGAGAGTCGTCGCGTTCCCGGGGACGAGGAGCACCGGGACGCCGGACGCCCCGGACGCAGCCCCGGCGGCGAGCGCGTCGGGGAACGACCTTCCGTCGGCGAGAACCACTCCCCCGACCTGAGTCCCGAACGCGTGCTCGACGACTCGTCGGGACGTCTGGTACCGGTCCTGCCCTGCGTACCGCCAGACCACCGGGGCGAGCGTCCCCGCACGCGACTCGACCGCGTAGGAGACTGCCCCCGGTCCCCCGACGACGACGATCCTCCGCGGCGCGAGCCGCCGGATCTCCTGCTCGACCACGGACGGGATCGCGTCACGACGCGTGAGGAGCAGCGCTCCGCCCTCGTACGCGGCCGCGGGGGCGGCGGAGAGCGCGTCGGCGAACGCCTCGCCCGACGCGAGGTACAGCACGGGGATGTCCGGGCCGAGCTCGCTCGTCGCGGCGACCGCCGTCGCGTAGCGGTCCTTGCCCTGCAGCCGATCGACCGTCGGGGTCGCAGAGGTTGCCGAGGGCTGCGGAGCAGAGCGGGCACCGACGCCGACGGCGGCCGTCGCCGAGAACGGCGCGACACCCGGCGCCCCGAGATAGACGGCCTGCACGGAGCGTTCCGGCGCCTCGGTCGCCCCCGGCCAGGCCCGCACGACGGCGGTCCCGTCACGCAGCGGCACGACCGCGACGGTCCGGCCGTCGACCACGAAAGCCACGTCGCCCTCCGCAGGACCGCCGTCCGCCCGCACGGTCGCGGCCAGCG
This sequence comes from Cellulosimicrobium sp. CpK407, assembly GCF_051844275.1. Lineage (NCBI taxonomy): Bacteria > Bacillati > Actinomycetota > Actinomycetes > Micrococcales > Promicromonosporaceae > Cellulosimicrobium > Cellulosimicrobium sp. CpK407. Next base: position 9,589 of record NZ_JBGNYC010000085.1, on the reverse strand, counting down.
GGAGCGCGTCGTCCGCCGGCCAGTGCGAGGGAGCCGACAGCTCGACCGCCGCCTGCTCCCCGACGATGGCAGCCGTCGTGTCCCCGCCCGCGGACACCGCGGAGAATCGCGTGCCCGCCGGCACACCCTCGACGGAGGCCTGCCCCGCGTCGTCACGGCCCCAGGCGACCACGGAGCCGTCGGAGACGAGGGCGACGGCGTGGTCGCGCCCGGCGTCGACGGCGACGAACCGCTCTCCGCGCGGCGGCGCCGGCGGGCTCGCCTGGCCGAACGTGTCACGCCCCCACCCCCGCAGCGTCCCGTCCGACAGGAGCCCGAGAGAGAACCCCTCGCCGGCGGCCACCTGGACGAACTTGAGCCCTGCGGGTGGCTGCTGCCCGGCGGTCGCGCCCTCCGCCGGGTCTCCCCAGCCCGCCACGGTCCCGTCGGCTCGCGCCAGGAGCGCGTGCCGGGTGCCGAGCGACACGTCGACCGTCGGGACCTGGACCGGCTGCTCCGGGAGCGGGAGCCAGGAGGACGTGGACGGGCCGTGGACGGACACGGCCCCCTTGTCCGTCGCCCCCTCGCTCGACAGCAGCAGCGAGACGCCGTCCCCCGCCTCGACCGCGACGTCGTCGTCCATCACATGGTCGCTTCCGCGCCCGCTGAAGGAGAGGTAGGTCTCCGGGGGCCCACCCGGACGCGCCGTGATGAACGCGGCGTGCGTCGTCCCGGCGGAGACGTCCACGACGCGGCTCCCCGTCGGCACCCTGATGCTGCTCCCTCCCGCCGCGTCGTCGCCGTATCCCACCGCCCCGCCGTCGGAGCGGACCAGGACGACCTGCTCCGGTCCGACGCTCACGCCGGTGTAGCGGACCCCGGTCGGCAGCGGCGGCGGGAGCTCGTCCTCGGGCCGCGCTCCCCACACGACGACGCCCGCGGCACCGGGGTGCAGCTCGTCGCGCACCGGGGCGTCCGGCACGGTCGCGGACTCGGGAGCGGTCAGCGTCAGGACGAGGCTCTCGGCAGCCCCCAGGCCCCAGGCCTGCGCCGCGACGTCGACCACGGGCGACTCGCCCGCCGGACGCTCGGGGACGGAGTACCCGTAGAGCGGCGCGCCCCACGAGACCAGCCTGCCCTGGTCCGTGACGACGAAGCCGTGGCGGTACGTGGCCGTGACGGCGACGGCGCGCTCACCCGGGTCGAGCACCGGGCCGTCCTGGACGACGGAAGCACCGCATCCGCGCCGCACGAGCGAACCGTCGGAACGGAGCGCGAAGGACGTGTCCATCCCTGCCGAGAGAGCCACGTACGGGCTCGACGCCGACACCGGCAGGTCGCCCTCGCCGCAGGAGCGGGTCGCCCAGGAGACGACGCGCCCGTCGGAGCGCAGCGCGAGGAAGTGGTACTCGCCCGCCACGAGGTCGACGTAGCGCAGCCCGTCCGGCAGCGCCGGGACCTCCGTCGAGTCGTCTCCCCATGCTGCGATCGTCCCGTCGCTGCGCAGGGCGGCGAACTTCCGGTAGGCGGCGGCGACCTCCGTGTACCAGACGCCGCTCGGCAGGGACGGGACGGCGTCCTCTCCCGCCCCGTCCGGCCGCGCGCCGACCACGACGACGTCACCAGCGGTCGTCAGGAAGTACGCGATGCCGTGCTCCCCCGCTCCCACCGCCGCGTACCGGACACCGTCCGGCAGCGCCGGGACCGTGACGGGCGAACCCCTGTAGGCGCCGAACGACACCGCCTGGCCGTCGCTGCGCAGCGCGAGGCCGAACCCGTGCCCGGCGGCCGCGTCCACGTAGTCCAGCCCCTCGGGGAGCGGCGGGACGTCGAGCTCGCCCGCCGTCCGGCGCTGCGGGTCGCCCCACGCCTGGAGTCGCCCTCCCGGAAGCTTCGGGACGGGCACCACCTCCGTGTGCTCGGTCGCCGCCGCCGTCGTCACCGCCGGTCCCGGCACGATCCCGACCGCGACGAGGGCAGCCGTGGCGAGGGCCGTCAGTCGCGCGCGTCGTCGGATGCGGGCCCGTGCTCCCTGTGCGCTCGATCGGTCGGTGTGCTCGTGCGCAGCAGTGCTCACGGATCCCCCTCCTGGTCAGGATGACGGAAACGTAGAGCACCGGTCCCGCGTCGAGCAAGACGCGGCCCCGCGGGACGCCGATGCGGTCAGGGACGGCCCGCGTAGGGCATCGCGTCGGCCCAACGCATCGCGACCTCGTGCACGGGGCTGCCGGGCTGGCGGGCCTCGATCATCATGCCGTTCCCGGTGTACAGGGCGACGTGGCGGATGGTCGACGGGTTCGAGGTGTCGTTGGCGTAGAAGATCAGGTCGCCGGGCCGGAGCTGGTCGTAGGAGATCTTCTGCACGCGCTGGTACTGCGACCGCGACGTGCGCGTGATGTCGACGCCCGCCGCGGCCCAGGCGCGCGACGTGAGTCCCGAGCAGTCGTAGCCCGGCCCGGTGCCGCCGAACACGTACGGGGCGCCGATCTTGGTACGCGCCCACGCGACCGCGGCCTGACCCTGCGCGGCGCTGCCGACGCCGGTCCCCGGGGGCGGCGTGACGACCGGCGGCGGGTCCGGCGTCGGCGCGGGGGCCGGGTTCGGCGCCGGGGCCGGGTTCGGCGCCGGGTCAGGTGCGGGCGGGGCCGGGTTCGCCGGCGCGGGCGCGGGGTTCGCCGGGGCGGGGCTGCTCGCCGGCGGTGCCGCGGGCGCGGCCGACGACGTTCCCGTCGCCGGGGCCTCCGCACGGGCCCGGGCGGCGGCCTCGCGCTCGCTCGCGGCCTGGGCGTCGAGGGCGTCCTGGCGCTGGCGCTCGACGTCGACGCTCGTGGCCCGCGCGCGGGCGAGCTCGGCGAGGAGCGCCTCACGACGGGCCGCGGACTCCTGCACCGCGTCGGCAAGCGCGTCGGACGAGACCTGGGCGGCGGCGAGCGCGTCGCGGGCGCGGTCCTCGACCTCGCTCTGGTGCGCGAGCGCCGCGTCGGACCGGGCGCGGGCGGTGTCGGCGAGGGCGCGCGCGGTCGCGTGGGCGTCGACCGCCCGACCCGCGGTGCGCCCGGCGACGCGCTCGGCGTTCTCCCGTTCGACGACCTGGTCCACGCCGTCCGCGTGCAGGACGGCGCGCAGCGCGTCGAGGTCGGTGGAGCCCTGCCGGGACGCGCGGAAGAGCGCACCCACGGCTGCGCGGGCATCCGTCTCGCCCGCCCGGGCCGTCGTGAGCGCCTCCTGCGCGTCGCGGACCTCGGCGTCGGCCGCGGCGAGCGCGTCCTGCGCCGCCGCGTACTCCTCCGCCGCGGTCTCGACCGCTGCCTCGGCGGTGGACTGCCGGTCCCGCAGCGACGCGAGCTCGCCCTCGACCGTCGCGACGTCACGGGCCGCGCCGTCGGCGGCCTCGTGCGCGGCGCGGACGTCGTCGTCGGACGGCGGGTCGGAGGACGCGGAGGGCGCGAGCCCGACGGCGAGCCCGAGCGCGAGCAGGCCCGCCGAGGTCGCGGAGGCGAGGCGGCGGGGCCCGGCCGACGGGCGTCGCCGCGCCCCGTCGGCGATCTCCGGCCGCGCGTCGCGCGCCGACGTCACGTCGCCCATCGCACCTCCTCGACCGCTCGCTCGGCGTGTCCCGTTGACAGCACCCGCACGAGTCTGCCCAGAACGTCCGCGATGCGCCATCGGAGAGCGGTCGAGCTTCTCAGGATGTGGTCTCGCATCGCGAGACGCCTCTGTCGGGCAGTGCGGATCCGGCCTAGCCTCACGAGCATGTCCCGTCGAATGTGTCGCTGACCACCGCACACGTTCGCCTGCCCGCGAGCCGTCGTCGACGACGATCTCGCCGTGGCGATCCCGTCCCGTGTGCGCCCCTCGCCGCGGTCGACGGCCGGCCTCCCGCCTCTCGCCCGCGCCGCACCAGCCCGTCCGGCGCGCCGTGCGCCGTCGTCCCACCCCACCACCCCGCAGGAGAGCACCATGAGCACCGAGAACGCCCCCGCCTGGTCCTTCGAGACGCGCCAGGTCCATGCCGGCCAGACCGCCGACCCGACGACCGGGGCCCGCGCGCTCCCGATCTACCAGACCACGTCGTTCGTCTTCCCCGACGCGTCCGTGGCCGCCGACCGCTTCGCGCTCAAGGATCTCGGCCCCATCTACACGCGCATCGGCAACCCGACCCAGGAGGTCGTGGAGAACCGCATCGCGTCGCTCGAGGGCGGCGTCGGCGCGCTCCTCCTCGCGTCCGGGCAGGCCGCGACGACGTTCGCGATCCTCAACGTCGCCGAGGCGGGCGACCACGTCGTCGCCTCCCCGAGCCTGTACGGCGGCACCTACAACCTCCTGCAGTACTCGCTCGCCAAGCTCGGGGTCGAGACGACGTTCGTCGCCGACCCGCACGACCCGCAGGCCTGGCGCGACGCCGTCCGCCCGAACACGAAGCTGTTCTTCGGCGAGACGATCCCGAACCCGCAGGCCGACGTCCTCGACATCGAAGCCGTCGCGGCGGTCGCGCACGAGGTCGGCGTCCCGCTGATCGTCGACAACACGGTCGCCACGCCCTACCTGCTGCGCCCGCTCGAGCACGGGGCGGACGTCGTCGTGCACTCCGCGACGAAGTACCTGGGCGGCCACGGCTCCGCGATCGGCGGCGTGATCGTCGACGGCGGCACGTTCGACTACGCGGCGCACCCCGAGCGGTTCCCGAACTACAACACGCCCGACCCGTCGTACAACGGTCTCGTCTACGCGCGCGACCTCGGCGTGGACGGCATCCTCGGCGCGAACCTCGCGTACGTGCTCAAGGCCCGGGTCCAGCTCCTGCGCGACCTGGGCTCCGCGATCTCCCCGTTCAACGCGTTCCTCATCGCGCAGGGCATCGAGACGCTGTCGCTGCGCGTCGAGCGCCACGTCGCGAACGCGCAGAAGGTCGCGGAGTGGCTCGAGGCGCGCGACGACGTCCGCACCGTGCACTACGCCGGGCTCGCCTCGAGCCCCTGGCACGCCAACGCGCAGAAGTACCTGCCGCGCGGCGCCGGCGCGGTGCTCGCGTTCGAGCTCGACGGGGGCAGCGAGGCGGGGCAGGCCTTCGTCTCGGCGCTGCAGCTCCACTCCAACGTCGCCAACATCGGCGACGTGCGCTCGCTCGTCATCCACCCCGCGTCGACGACGCACAGCCAGCTCACGCCCGAGGAGCAGGCGCAGTCCGGCGTGACGCCGGGCCTCGTCCGCCTCGCCGTCGGCATCGAGCACGTCGACGACATCCTGGCCGACCTCGAGCTCGGGTTCACGGCCGCCAAGTCGTCGCTGGGCGCCTGAGCGACGACGCCCGCACGCGCGGCAGAGCCACGACGAGGACTGCGATGACGGATCTGGACAGCCGGGGCGCCCTGCGCGCCCCGGCCGTACAGTGGCCGACGGTGAGCCCTGTGAACGACGACCTCCTCTCCCCCGCCCCCGACGGTCCGCGCGGTCCCCGCGCGGACGCCGCGGCGGGTCACGGGGTCGCGCCGTCCCGCGCCCGGGTGAAGGCTCCGGTCCCGGCGACGGGAGCGTGGCGCGAGGGCGACCCGGCCGGACGACGGCGCTTCGCCGACGTCGGCACGTTCGACCTCGAGTCCGGCGCCCGCCTGCCCGACGTCCGCGTCGCGTACGAGACGTGGGGCACGCCCGCACCGGACGGGTCGAACGCCGTCCTCGTCCTGCACGCCCTCACCGGCGACTCCCACGTCAGCGGCCCCGCGGGCGAGGGTCACGCCACCGCGGGCTGGTGGGAGTCGCTCGTCGGACCCGGCGCGCCGATCGACACCGACCGCTGGTTCGTCGTCGCGCCCAACGTGCTCGGCGGGTGCCAGGGCACCACGGGCCCGGCGTCCACCGCGCCCGACGGGCTCCCCTGGGGCAGCCGCTTCCCGCGCGTCACGACCCGCGACCAGGTCGCCGTCGAGATCGAGCTCGCGCGGTCGCTCGGCATCTCGTCCTGGGCGTTCGTCGTCGGCGCGTCGATGGGCGGGCACCGCGTCCTCGAGTGGGCGCTCCTCGGCCCCGAGGCCGGCATCGACGTCGTCTCGCTCGCCGCGATCGCCACGACCGCGCAGACTACCGGCGACCAGATCGCGTGGGCGCACCCCCAGCTCGGCGCCATCCGTGCCGACCCCGGCTTCCGCGGCGGCGACTACTACGACGCCGCGGACGGCGAGGGCCCGCACGTCGGCCTCGGCATCGCCCGGCAGATCGCGCACGCCACCTACCGGTCCGCGCGCGAGCTCGACGACCGGTTCGGCCGCCTCCCGCAGGGCGGCGAGGACCCGTTCACCGACGGGCGCTACGCGGTGCAGTCGTACCTCGACCACCACGGCGACAAGCTCGCGCGGCGCTTCGACGCCAACTCGTACGTCGTGCTCACGGAGTCGATGCTCACGCACGACCTGGGGCGCGACCGCGGCGGCGTCGAGGCGGCGCTCGCCCAGGTCACAGCGCACGCGCTCGTCGTCGCGGTCGACACCGACCGGCTCTTCCTCCCCGCCGACTGCGCGCGCATCGCGGCCGGCATCCCCGGAGCCGAGCCGATGCGGACGCTCACGAGCGACTTCGGGCACGACGGGTTCCTCATCGAGTTCGACCAGCTCGGCCCGATCGTCGCCGACTTCCTCGGGGAACGGGCCGGCGTCCGCGACTGAGGACCGTCCACGGGATGGCGCCGTGGCGGGCGTGCCCGCGCCGTCCTGGCACGATGAGGAGATGGACAGCGACGTGACCGAGGCGGCCCAGCACCTGCGCGCCCAGTGGGACCGGCTCGACCGGTGGCTGCGAGACCTCGGGGACGAGCTGGACCGCGACGCCGGTCGGGCGAGCGTGCTCGACGGCTGGACCGTGGGCGAGCTCGTCACCCATCTCGGCCGCGTCATGGAGACCCTCGCGCTGTGCGGGCCGGTACCCGCCGGGACCGTCCCCCTCACGCTCGCCGAGTACCTCGGCACCTACCCGGAGCGCGCGGAGGAGATCGAGCACGCGACGCGCGCCCTCGACGAGCAGATCGCCGACGACCGCCTCGGGCACGTCGAGGCCTTCGCCGCCGCCGGCTTCGCGCGTCTCGACGACCTCGCCGACGAGCGCGTCGTGCAGGCGCGACGGGGGCCCATCACGCTCCTCGACATGGTGCGCTCGCGCGTCCTCGAGCTCGTCGTGCACGCCGACGACCTCGCCCGCACGTTCCCCGGCGTCCCGGCCGACCCCGTGGACCGTGCCGCGCTCGACGCCGTCGCGGCCGAGCTGCTGCGCGTCGTCGTCACGCGCGGCGGCTGGGCGCTCGAGGTCCACGACGCCCGCCTCTGGCTGCGGGTTGCGTGCGGCCGCGTCCCCTACGACGTCGACGAGCTCGCGCGCGCCCTGGAGCCGGTGCACACCTCCGAGGCGGTGCCCGACCTCGGCCGGATGCTCCCGCTGCTCTGACCGCTACCGGACGGGTGACGCGCGGCACGCGGCCTCCCGTGGTTACGGCGCTGGCCGGACCGTAGGTTGGGGGCATGCTCGCCGCCTACGCCGACCACCTCGACCCCGACGACCCCCTGGCCGGGCTGGTCGTCGGGGAGCGCCCCGAACCCGACGCCCGCGAGCACTGGACGACCGTCGACGTGCGTGCGGCGTCGCTCAACCACCACGACCTCTGGTCGCTGCGCGGCGTCGGGCTGCCCGCCGACCGGCTCCCCATGATCCTCGGGACGGACGCGGCGGGCGTCGCGCCCGACGGCAGCGAGGTCGTCGTGCACGCGGTGGTGGGCGCGGACGGGCACGGCGTCGGACCGACCGAGCGCCGGTCGCTCCTGTCCGAGCGCTATCCGGGCACGCTCGCCGAGCGCGTCGCCGTCCCGACCCACAACCTCGTCCCCAAGCCGTCGGAGCTGACCTTCGTCGAGGCCGCGTGCGTACCGACGGCCTGGCTCACCGCGTACCGCATGCTGTTCACCGCCGGCGGTGCCGCACCCGGGGACCGCGTCCTCGTCCAGGGTGCGGGTGGCGGGGTCGCGACGGCGGCCGTCGCCCTGGGTGCCGCCGCGGGACTCGAGATGTGGGTGACCTCCCGTTCGGCGGCCAGGCGCGCCGGTGCTGCCCGGCTCGGGGCCGCGGCGACGTTCGAGCCCGGCGCCCGGCTTCCCGCGCCGGTGGACGTCGTCGTCGAGACCGTGGGCCAGGCGACCTGGCGCCACTCGCTGCGCTCGGTGCGCCCGGGCGGGACCGTCGTCGTCGCCGGGGCGACCAGCGGCGACGCGTCACCGGCCGAGCTGACCCGCGTGTTCTTCCACGAGATCCGCATCCAGGGCGTGACGATGGGCACGCGCGACGACCTCGCGGCGCTGCTCCGGTTCCTCGCCCGGGGCGAGGTGCGGCCCGTCGTCGACCAGGTGCTGCCCCTGACCCGGGCTCGCGACGGCCTCGCCCGACTCGCCGCCGGGGAGCAGTTCGGCAAGGTGGTGCTCACGCCGTGACGTCGTCGGACTGGGGCCCGGACGTCCTCGGCGCCGGGTACGAGCAGCGCACGGTCCAGCTCGAACCCGACGACGAGGGCGAGGTCGTCGTGACCGTCGTCCGCCACGCTCCGGCGACCGACGAGCCGATCCGACCGGCGCGCGCCGTGCTGTACGTCCACGGCTGGAGCGACTACTTCTTCCAGACCGAGCTCGCCGAGACGTGGCGCGCGCTCGGCGCCGCGTTCTACGCCGTGGATCTCCGCAAGTACGGGCGCAGCCTGCGCCCCCACCAGACGCCCGGGTACGCCGACCACCTCACCGAGTACGACGCCGACATCGCGGCCGCGCTCGACGTCGTCCGGGCGGACCTCGGCGCGCACGCCGCGATCATGCTCATGGGTCACTCCACCGGAGGGCTCGTCGCGGCGCTCTGGGCGCACCGGCACCCGGGCGCCGTCCGGGGGCTCGTGCTCAACAGCCCGTGGCTCGAGCTCCAGGGATCGTCGGTCGCCCGGACCGTCTCGGGCCCCGCGATCCGCCAGCTCGCACGCTTCCAGCCCCGCACGCCGCTGCCGAACGTCGACCCCGGCTACTACGCCCGGACGCTGCGCGACCGCGACGACGGCACCTGGATGATCGACGACGCCTGGCGCCCCGTCCCGTCGTTCCCCGTCCGCGCCGGCTGGCTCCGTGCCGTCATCTCCGGCCACGCTCGTGTCGCAGCCGGGCTCGCCATCGACTGCCCCGTGCTCGTGCTTCTCGCCGCGAAGTCGCTGTTCAGCACCCGCTGGTCCGAGGACATGCGGTCCGCCGACATCGTGCTCGACGTCGAGCCGCTGGCGCGCCGCGCTGCGCACCTGGGCCAAGTCGTCACGATCGTCCGCATCCCCGGAGGGATGCACGACCTCTCGCTCTCCGCCCCCGAGCCGCGGGCACGGTTCTTCACGGAGATCGTGCGCTGGTCGGCAGCCTATGGATGGGCCTGACGTCGACGACCACACGGCGTCCAGCCCACGAACCAGGGCTCTACCTCGCGCTACCAGGGCTCTACCTGGAGCGACCAGGGCTCTACCTCGCGTGACCGTGGCTCTACCTGGCGTGGCCGGGTTCTGTCTTGCGGGAGGGGGTTCTGTCTCGGCCCGGGTTTGGGTCTGGATCTGGGT
>NZ_JBGNYC010000084.1:0-11327 GCF_051844275.1 Cellulosimicrobium sp. CpK407 | reverse complement strand
GCCGGCCGTGTGGGCGCTCGCCACGACCGCCTGCCACACCGCGAGGCCGAGCAGGGGCAGGACGAGCAGCGCCAGGGCCCACACGGGCACGAGCGGCTGGAGGGTCAGCCCGGCGAGGTTCATCGGTCCGTCACTCCTTCACCCGCCACGCGACCACGAGCAGCAGCGCGACGCCGAGGACCGCGACGAGGAACCAGCCCGCGGGCCGGTCCGTGACGATCACCTCGGGCGACGCGTCGAGCTCGACGGCCTGCTGCGCGACGACGTCGTCCACCATGCCCTGCACCGCGGCCGGGTCGTCGGCGAGGAAGTAGAGCCCGCCGCCGTCCTCGACCGTGCTGCGGTACTCGCTCTCCTCCGGGGTGCCCTCGTAGCGCTGCGACCCGCCGAAGATCCCGTGCAGCGTGATGTCGCGCGACGCGACGAGGTCGGCGGCCTGGGGGAGCGTGTAGATCGGCTCGCCCGAGACGTAGTTGTCGGTCGCGAGGATGATCGAGCGCGAGCGCTCGGTGTCCTCCGCATCGAACTGGAGGGCGCAGCTCGCGAGCCCGTCGCCGATGAGGCTCGCGCCGGAGAGGTTCGCCGTCGTCCCGGCGGTGAACTGCGCGTACTCGAGGATCTCCGCGTCGTCCGACCCGCCGGTGTAGTCGAACGTCGACGGGTCCTTGTCGAGCGCGTCGATGCCGCCCTGGAGCTCCTCCTGCACGAGCGTGTAGTCGTCCGTGAGGGGGAAGACCGTGCGCGACGACGAGTTGAAGATCGACAGCGCGATCCGCTCGCCCTCGAAGTTGTCCACGAGCTCCTGGAACACCTTGAGCACGGCGCCGTCGTACTCGATCATCGAGCCCGACACGTCCAGGCACAGCACGATGTCGCGCGTGCCGAGGCGGTCGACGACGACGTCCGTCTCGACCGGGCGTGCCGCGACGGCGCCCGCCCCGACGACGGCGACGAGCAGCCCCGCCGCCGTGAGCCCCTGCAGCACGCGGTAGCGCCGCACCCACGCGGCGAACGCCGGCACGCGCGCGAGGTAGTCGGAGTTCGCCACCCAGAGCACGTCGGCGTCGGCGTCACGTCTCCGGCGGTGCCGGGCGAGCCACCAGGCGACCACGCCGGCGGCGAGCACGGCGACGACGAGCACGCCCCACAGCCACGGCCACAGGATGGACGCGCCCTGGGGACCGGGCACGACGGCGGTGCTCGTCGCGAGCGCGTGCCTCACCATCCGCGCACCACCGATCGGGCACGGTCGATCGAGTCCTCCGCGTCGGTCGCGCGCGCGGCGGGGTCGTTGTCGTGGTCCGCGAACGACGGCCGGTAGTACCGCGCGATGACCTGCGTGAGGCGTCCCGCCTCGCCGATCTGCTGGATCTCCGAGAGCGTCATGGACGACGCGTCCTGTCCCAGCCGACCGGTCGCGAAGCCGCGCATCTCGGCCGAGAGCGCGAGGTGCAGCGCGCGCTCGTCGAGCTCGCCGGCGCGGTAGCGCTCGGCGACGACGTCGAGGCGTCGCTCGTACTCGGCGCGGAGGGCCGCGTACGGGTCGTAGGGGCCGGTGGGGAGGAGGGGCGCGGCGGGCGGCACGGCCTTCTCCGCCGCGCTCGCGCGCGTCAGCCAGATCACGAGGAACACGACGGCGGCCGCCGCGAGGATCAGCACGATCCCCAGGACGGTCCACCACCCCGAGTAGCCCACGGGGTCGACGAGCTCATCGACGGGCACGCTTCTGCCTCCCCAGGAGCTCGACGAACCGCTGCACGACGTCGTCCGACCCCTCGACGAGCACGCCCTCGACCTGGAGCGCGCGCAGGCGCTCCGCGACCTCGGCCCGCCGCGCGGCGAGGGCCTGGGCCGCGGACGCGGCGAGCGCGGCCCGGCCGCGCAGGAACGCCGGCAGGCGCAGCGTCCCGTCCACGTCCGCGACCTCGCCCGTGGCGTGCGGCCCCGCACCCGCGCCGACGGGGGACAGGTCCGCGACCTGGACGACCATGACCTCGTGGCGCACGCGCAACGACCGCAGGAGCTGCTCGTGCTCGGCTCCCGGGCGCGCCTCGTCGGTCACGACCACGACCAGCGAGCGGCGCCGGAACGCGGACCGGGCGCGGTCGAGCGGGCGCGCGAGGTCGCTCGTGGGCGCGTCGGGCCGCCACAGGTCCTCCACCGTGCGCAGCAGCACCTCGAGGTCCTGCGTGCTCGCGCGGGGCGGGAGCTGGACGAGCCGCCGGGCGTCGCCCGCGACGAGCGCGACACGGTCGCCCCGGTCGCGCGCGAGGTACGCGACGAGCGCGCAGCAGAAGCTCGCGATCTCCGCCTTGGTCTCGCCGCTCGGGGCGGTCGCGCCCATCGTGCGGCCGGTGTCGACCACGAGCACGAGGTTGAGGTTCGACTCGCGCACGAACCGGCGGATGATCGGGAGCCCCGCGCGCGCCGACGACTTCCAGTCGATGTCGCCGACGTCCTCGCCGGGCGCGTACAGGTGCAGGTCGTCGAAGTCCTGGCCGTGCCCCTTGAAGACCGACCGGTGCCGTCCCTCGAGCAGGCCGGACGCCCGGCGCGCGACCGGGAGGTCGAGCCGGGCCCGGACCTGGGCGAGACGGGAGACGTCGGGCACGTGGTGCTCTCTCGAGACGGTGAGGGGGACGCTCAGGGCGTGGGGACGGCGTCGAACACCGCGTCCACGAGCTGCTCAGGCGGCACGTTGTTGGCGAGCGCGTCGAACGTGCGCACCAGGCGGTGCCGCAGCACCGAGTAGCGCACGGCCTTGATGTCGTCCGGGATGACGTACGCGCGGCCCGCGAGGATCGCGAGCGCCTGGCCCACGCGCATGAGCGCGATGCCGCCGCGCGGCGACGCGCCCACGCGCACGTGGCGGTCGAGGCCCGGGATCGGGCGTGGTCCGGACAGCCGCGTCGTGTTGATGAGGTCGACGACGTACCGCTTGATCGAGTCGTCCACGTACACGTCGTCCACGAGGCCGCGCAGGAAGCGGACGTCGTCGAGCGAGATGGGCTGCGCCGTGAGGGGCTGCGTCATCTGCCCGGTCGCGATGCGCTGGAGGATCTCGAGCTCCTGCGGCGGCGTCGGGTAGGTGAGCACCTCCTTCATGAGGAAGCGGTCCATCTGGGCCTCGGGCAGCACGTACGTGCCCTCCTCCTCGATGGGGTTCTGCGTCGCGAGCACCATGAACGGGTCCGGGAGCGCGAAGTTCTCGCCGCCGATCGACGTCTGCTTCTCCTGCATCGCCTCGAGCATCGCCGACTGCGTCTTGGCCGAGGAGCGATTGATCTCGTCGAGCAGCACGACGTTGGCGTGCACCGGACCGAGCTGGGTCGTGAACTCGCCGGTCGCGTAGTTGAAGATCTGCGTGCCGACGATGTCGTTCGGCATGAGGTCCGGTGTGCACTGGATGCGGTGGAACGAGCCGTCGACCGCGGCCGCGAGCGTCTGCGCCGCCGTCGTCTTGGCGAGCCCCGGCACCGACTCGAGCAGGATGTGGCCGCCCGCGAGGAGGGAGCTGACCAGCGCCGTGCGCAGGGCGTCCTGGCCGACGACGCGCTGGTCGAAGACCTGGCCGACGCGCTTGAGCAGGTGGCTCGCGCGGTCGAGGTCCTGCGTCGAGATGCTGCCGTGCCCTGCGGCCATCGATCGTCCTCCGGGTCGTGCGTGGTCGTGCGGGTGTGGTCCCGTGCGCGGCCGGAGGGGTGTGGACGGTGCGTCGCGAGCCCCCGGCGAACCCGGCCCAGTATGCCAGCGCGGCCCGCGTCGGACCGGGCGTCGTCCACAGGTCCGGGTGGGGAGAGGTCCCCACCGGGGAGGGCTCGGACCTTCCCCACCGGGGGGCGTCCGTGCGCTCGTCGGGAATGTCGGGCGAGCGTCGCGGGGTTGGCCCGGCATGAGCCACGACGCCGTCGGGACGACCGACGCCACCGCCACTGCCCTGTCCACCCCCACCGGCACCGCCCTCGACCGCCTCGGCGAGCCCGCGCTCCTCGCGCTCGTCGCCGCCCGCCGCCAGGGCGTGCTCGCCACGGTCAAGAAGGACGGGCGCCCCCAGCTCTCCAACGTCCTCTACGCGTGGGACCCCGACGCGGGCGTCGCGCGCGTCTCCGTGACCGCCGACCGTGCCAAGACCCGCAACGCCGCGCGCGACCCGCGCGTCTCGCTCCAGGTGAGCGCCGAGGACTTCTGGAGCTACGCCGTCGTCGAGGGGGACGCGGAGCTGAGCGCCGTCGCGCTCGACCCGCACGACGACGCCGCCGACGAGCTCGTCGAGACGTTCCGCGCCGCCTCCGGGAGCGAGCACCCCGACTGGGAGGAGTTCCGGCGCGCGATGGTCGCCGACCGCCGCCAGGTGCTGCGCCTGCGCGCGACGCGGGTCTACGGGATGGCGCGGCTGCCGCGACCGTGAGGCGGCCGTGAGAGCGGTCGTCAACAGGCGATGACCGGAGGGGTCCGCGCGCTCGATACCCTGGTCCGGTGACCACGACTGCCCTGCGCCGCGCGCCGTCGGACGCCCGACCCGCGAACCCGTGGTGGCTCGTCCTTGCCGGACCGTTCGCCGTCGTCGTCGCCGTCGTCGCGGTGCTCGCCGCCGGCGCGTTCTCGGCCGCGTTCACCGTCCCCGCCGGCTTCCCCGACCCGGGTGCGCTCGCGCGCCTCGGCACCCCGGTCGTCACGGTCCTCACCGAGCTCGCCGTCGCGCTGACGCTCGGCTCGCTCGTCCTCGCGGCGTGCGTGCTGCCCGCCGGGACGCCCGTGCGCAAGGCGCTCGGGGTCGCGGGCGCGTCGGCCGCGACGTGGGCGGTGCTGTCGGTCGCGCAGGTCGTGCTGCGCTACTCCTCGATCTCGAGCACGCCGATCACGGGCCCGACGTTCGGCGACCAGCTCGGCCTCTTCGTCTCGCAGGTCAGCCTGGGCCGCAACTACCTCGCGATCATCGTCGTCGCGGCGCTGACGTCCGCCGCCGCGCTCGCCGTGCGCGGCGCCACGGGAGCCATGTGGACGGCCGCGCTCGCGCTCGTCGCGATCGCGATGCAGGCCAACACCGGCCACGCGGCCGGCGCCGTGAGCCACGAGCTCGCCGTCTCGTCGATGTTCCTCCACCTGGCCGGCGCGGCGCTCTGGGTCGGTGGCCTGGGGACGCTCGCCGTCGTGCGCGTGCGCGGCGGGCTGGGGCGTGCGGACTTCGCGGCGTCCGTCGCGCGGTACTCCGCGATCGCGCTGTGGTGCTACGTCGCCGTCGCCGTCTCGGGCATCGCGAACGCGAGCATCCGGGTCGACACGCTCGCGGGCCTCACCACCGACTACGGCATCCTCCTGCTCACCAAGCTCGCGCTGCTGCTGGTTCTCGGCGCCGTGGGCTTCGCGCACCGCGAGCTCGTCGTGCGGCGGCTCTCCGGCCCGACGGCGGTCGCGCGGCCGAGCGGCGACCGTGCGTCGACGAAGGGCTCGTCGAAGGGCTCGTCGGGCAAGGCAGCGAAGGGGGCGACGTCGTCCGGGGGTGCGAAGGGCGCCGCGGCGGAGGGCACGCGGTGGCTGTTCTGGCGCCTCGTCGCGGTCGAGCTCGCGATCATGGGCGCGGTGTCCGGCGTCGCCGTCGCGCTCGGGTCGACCGCGCCGCCGGTGCCGCAGGAGGAGCCGCTCGACACCTCCGCCGCGTACCAGGTGACCGGGCACGCGCTGCCGCCGGAGCCGACGCTCGCGCGCTGGTTCACCGAGTGGCGCTGGGACCTGCTGCCCGCGTTCGCGTGCGTCGCGGCGCTCGTCGTCTACCTGCGGTGGGTGCGCCGCCTCGCGAAGCGCGGCGACTCCTGGTCGGTGGGCCGCACGGTCTCGTGGTGCGTCGGCATCCTCGTCCTCTTCTGGGTGACGTCGGGCGGGCCGGCGATGTACGGGCACGTGCTGTTCAGCGCGCACATGGTCCAGCACATGATCCTCGCGATGGTCGTGCCGATCTTCCTCGTGCTCGCGGCGCCCGTGACGCTGCTCCTGCGGGCGGTGCCGCCGCGCAGGGACGGGTCGCGCGGCCCGCGCGAGTGGGTGCTCGCCATCGTGACGTCGCGCGTGGGCCAGTTCTTCGCGAACCCGATCGTCGCCGCCGTGAACTTCGCCGGCTCGATGATCGTCTTCTACTACACGCCCGCGTTCGAGTACGCCCTGACGACGTACGCCGGGCACCTCGCGATGCTCGCGCACTTCACGCTCGCGGGGTACCTGTTCGCCAACGCGCTCGTCGGGATCGACCCCGGTCCGCACCGCCCGCCCTACCCGCAGCGCCTGCTCCTGCTCTTCGCGACCATGGCGTTCCACGCGTTCTTCGGCGTCGCGCTGACGTCGGGCGAGGTGCTGCTCGTGCCCGAGTGGTTCGGTCTGCTCGGCCGCGAGTGGGGCCCGAGCGCGATCGCCGACCAGCAGCGCGGCGGCGGCGTGGCCTGGGGCATCGGCGAGCTCCCGACGCTCATCCTCGCCATCGTCGTCGCGGTCATGTGGACGCGCTCCGACGAGCGCGAGGCCAAGCGTCGGGACCGCCAGGCCGACCGCGACGGCGACGCCGAGCTCCAGGAGTACAACGCGATGCTCGCGGAGATGTCGAAGCGCGACGACTGACCCCACCCCCTACCCGCCGAACACGACGTTGCTGGCGTTCTCGGGCCGATCACGACAGCAACCTCGCGTTCGACGGCGCGGAGCCTCGTGCTCGATCGAGGTGGCGACGCAGCGAGGTCGTCATGCGACCCGGTCGGCTCGTCCCGGGCTGCGTCAGGTCCCGACCCGTGAAGCGGAGGACCTCCACCCCGCCGTGCGTCACGAGCGCGTTCTGACGCGAGCGGTCGCGGAGGAGCGCGTCGGGCGAGCCGTGGACGTCCGTGCCGTCCATCTCGCCGATCAGCCACCGCCCTCGGGGCAGCCGCCACCCGAGATCTCCACGCCCGACGAACGCGCCGTCGTCGACCACCTCGACCTGGAGGTCGTCGGGTGCCAGCCCGACGTCCGCGCACTCGAGGCGAGCGAACGTCTCGAGCGGTGACTCGGACCGTGCGTCCGCCTCGGCCCACCAGGCGTGCGTCCGCGCGACACCCCGCCGCCCACGGGCCAGGTCGTGGGCGCGAGCCAGGCCTTCGGCGTCGAGGAGCCCGAGATGGCCGACGCTGTCCATCGCCGCGACGGCGCGCCGCCGACCCATCTCGGGGACTGCCTGGGCCAGCGCCCAGTCAGGGCTCGCGACGTAGCGGCCGTCGACCTGGACGACGGTCATCCCGTCGTCGAATTGGCGCAGCCGGATCCCGTCGCGCGGCAGCGCTCCCCGTGCCCCGGGGAGCGTCGCCTGCGGCACGACGCCCGTGCTGATCCCCTGGACACCGAGCAGGACGAGCGCGCACGGTCCGACGGCGATCGCCTCGGGTCCGTACGCGAGGAGCGCGAGCCAGGCGGCGCGGCGCCGACGGTGGTCGTGCACCCGGGGGTCCGACGGCGCGAACAGCCCCGGCGTCGCCTCGAACACCCCTCGCGTGGGTCGGCGCCAGCGGCCCTGGTCGACGAGTCGCGAGCGGCGGTTCGCGTTCACACCGTGCGCGTCGCACTGCGAGGCGGAGACGAGCCCGGCCTGACGCTCGGCGAGGACGAGGAGCTCGGTCGGGACCGTGGTCAGTGTGCGCACCTCCGGATCTGACCAGAGACGCGCCCGGCCGCGCACCGGCGGGATGCGCAGGCTGTGGACAGCGATCACGGAACGGGCCCTGTGGACGGCCCCGTTCCGCGTACCCCGGGACGACAGCCCGAGCTCTCGGCGCGCGCGGGCGCCCCGACCACGACCTTGCGCGGTGTCGAGGACGAGGTTGCTGTCGTTCTGGGCCCTAGAACGACAGCAACCTCGTGTTCGGCAAGGTCGGGGTGGGGGCGAGGGAGGGTCGCTGCCGTGATAGGACGTACGGGTGAGTAACGACGCCGCCATGCCCGGTACCTCCGACTCGTCCGCGAATCCGTTCCACGACCTCGACCAGTACCTCGCGATCCCGCGGGTCGGGGGGCTGGCGCTGTCGCCCGACGGGGCGCGCCTGGTCACGACCGTCCAGACCCTCGACCCGC
Source organism: Cellulosimicrobium sp. CpK407 (assembly GCF_051844275.1). Lineage (NCBI taxonomy): Bacteria > Bacillati > Actinomycetota > Actinomycetes > Micrococcales > Promicromonosporaceae > Cellulosimicrobium > Cellulosimicrobium sp. CpK407. Next base: position 3,242 of record NZ_JBGNYC010000084.1, on the reverse strand, counting down.
AGCGCACGGGGTACCGGACGGCGCTGTGGGAGGTGGACCCCGCGGGCCACGCCCCGGCGCGTCGGCTCACGCGCAGCACCCAGGGCGAGTCGAGCGCGACGTTCACGGGGGCGGGCGACGTCCTGTTCACGTCCGCCCGCCCCGACCCGGACGGCGGTTCCGACGACGACCCGAAGGCCGCGCTGTGGCTGCTCCCGGCGACGGGCGGCGAGGCGCGCGTCGTCGCGACGGCGCCCGCGGGCGTGAGCGGCCCGCTCGCCGCGGCGGACGCACCGGTGGTCTCGGTCGCGGCGAAGGTGCTGCCGAGCGCGCGCGACCTCGCGCACGACGCCGAGCTCCGCGCCGCGCGCAAGGACGCCAAGGTCGCGGCGATCCTCCACAGCGCGTACCCCGTGCGCCAGTGGGACCACGACCGCGGCCCGGACGAGGCGCACCGGTTCGTCGGCGACCTCACGACCCTCGTCGACGAGCCCGCCCACCCGCTCCCGGCACCGGCCGACGACGACGGGTCCGACGGCACCGACGCGCCCCACGACCCTCGGCTCCTCGACCTGCGCGACGTGGCCCGCGGCGTCGGGCAGGCGTCCGCGCCGGGCCGCGCGCTGCACGACCACTCCGCGGACCTCTCCGCCGACGGCACGACCCTCGTCACGACGTGGCAGGTCGCCGGCCCGGGGCCGCAGGTGCGCAACACGCTCGTCGCGATCGACACCGCGACGGGCGCGCGCCGCACGCTCGTCGACGAGCCGAGCGCGGAGGCGCACTGGCCGCGCATCTCGCCGGACGGCGCGTGGGTCGCGTTCGTGCGCGAGACGATCTCGACGCCGCACCAGGCGCCGGAGGAGAGCCTCGCCGTCGTGCCGCTGCACGCGCCCGACGGGCCTGCCGGCGCGGGCGTCGACCACGACGACTCCGCGACGACGCGCGCCGAGAACCACGCGACCCCGCGCACGCTCGTGCCGCACTGGGACCGCTGGCCGACGTCGCTGCGCTGGCTCCCCGACGGCTCGGGCCTCCTCGTCACGGCCGACGACGACGGCCGTGGGCCGGTCTTCCTCGTCGCCTTCTCCCCGGACGGCGCGGCGGAGAACGGCACCGCCGAGCGCGTGACGAGCGACGACGCCGTCTTCACGGACGTGCAGGTCGCGCCCGACGGGCGGACGGCGTACGCGCTGCGCACGAGCTACCTCGAGCCGTCGCACCCGGTGCGCATCGACGTCGGGGCGTACCTCGACTCCGGTGCGGCGGGCGGCCGCACCCCGGTGCCCGCGACGCCGTTGCGCGGGCCGGTCGCGACGCCCGACCTCCCGGGCACGCTCGTCGACGTCGAGACCGCCGCGGCCGACGACGTGCGCGTGCGCGGCTGGCTCGCGCTGCCGCACGGTGCGTCCGCGGAGAACCCGGCCCCGCTGCTGCTGTGGATCCACGGCGGCCCGCTCGGTTCGTGGAACGCGTGGAGCTGGCGCTGGAACCCGTGGCTGATGGTCGCGCGCGGGTACGCGGTGCTGCTGCCGGACCCGGCGCTCTCGACCGGGTACGGGCAGGACTTCGTGCAGCGCGGGTGGGGCGCGTGGGGCAAGGCCCCGTACACGGACCTGCTCGCGATCACGGACGCCGTGGAGGCGCGCCCGGAGGTCGACGCGTCGCGGACGGCCGCGATGGGTGGCTCGTTCGGCGGGTACATGGCGAACTGGGTCGCGGGCCACACGGACCGCTTCCGCGCGATCGTCACGCACGCGAGCCTGTGGGCGCTCGACCAGTTCGGCCCCACGACCGACCACGCGTACTACTGGGCGCGCGAGATGACGCCGGAGATGGCGCTGGAGAACAGCCCGCACCGGTTCGTCCAGGACATCGTCACGCCGATGCTCGTCATCCACGGCGACAAGGACTACCGGGTGCCGATCGGCGAGGGCCTGCGGCTCTGGTACGAGCTGCTCGACTCGTCCGGCCTGCCCGCCGGGCCCGACGGGGAGACCGTGCACCGGTTCCTGTTCTACCCGGACGAGAACCACTGGATCCTCCAGCCGCAGCACGCGAAGGTCTGGTACCAGGTCGTGCTCGCGTTCCTCGCGGAGCACGTGCTCGGCGCCACCCCGGGCGAGGACGACGCGGCGCTGCCGACGACGCTCGGCTGAGCACGAGGTAGCCCGCACGCGACCACGAGGCTGCTGTCGTGATCAGCTCGATGACGACAGCGACCCCGTGCTCGACGCCGGTGATCCGCGGGGCGGTCAGGGGAGGGCGCGGAGGCGGGCCGCGCGGAGCGTGAGGTAGTCGCGCTCCGCGGGGCTCGGCGTCGCCGCCGCGGCGGCGACGTACTGCCCGACGGCGGCCCGCGTCTCGCCCGCCCGCTCCAGCAGGTGCGCGCGCACCGCCGGCAGGCGGTGGCTCGTCGCGAGCGCGCCGTCGAGGCCGTCGAGGAGGGCGAGGCCCGCGCGCGGGCCGTCGACCATCGCGACCGCGACCGCGCGGTTGAGCGTGACGTGCGGGCTCGGGTCGAGGCGCTCCAGCACCGAGTACAGCGCGAGGACCCGTTCCCAGTCGGTCGCGTCCGTGCTCGGTGCCTGCGCGTGCAGCGCCGCGACCGCGGCCTGCACCTGGTACGACCCGACGAGACCGTGGCGGAGCGTCGCGGTGACGATCCGGACGCCCTCGACGATCTCCGCGTGGTCCCAGCGCGTGCGGTCCTGGTCGGCGAGCGGCACGAGCTCCCCGCGCGGACCGGTCCGGGCGTCGCGACGGGCGTCCGTGAGGAGCATGAGCGCGAGCAGCCCGCCGACCTCCGGGTCGTCCGGCAGCAGCGCGTGCACCGTCCGGGCCAGCCGGATCGCCTCGCCCGACAGGTCCGCGCGCCGCAGCAGCGGCCCCGAGGTCGCCGTGTGCCCCTCGGTGAACACGACGTAGAGGACGCGCAGGACGGCGGCGAGCCGCGCGTCCCACTCGCCCGGGCCCGGCGTCGCGAACGGACGGTCGAGCGCGGCGAGGCGCCGCCTCGCGCGCGTGAGGCGCTGCGTCATGGTCGCCTCGGGGACGCCGAACGCGCGGGCGATCTCCGCCGTCGTGAGCCCGCCGACGGTCCGCAGCGTCAGCGCGACGGCGCTCGCGGGCGGCAGGTCGGGGTGGCAGCAGAGGAAGAAGAGGGTGAGCGAGTCGTCGACGTCGATCGCCCGCCCCGCCGCGCCCGGCCCGCCGCCGGGCGCGGCGGACCGGGAGATCGGAAGAGCACACGTCTGAACTCC
>NZ_JBGNYC010000083.1:0-13248 GCF_051844275.1 Cellulosimicrobium sp. CpK407 | reverse complement strand
GGTGTTCTGTTTTCGGCTGTGGTCTTTCCCCCCCCCCCCCCCCCCCCCCGCCAGGCCGCCCCGCGAGCCCGCGGGGCGGCCGGACGATCCGCACGACGCGTCGCGGCGCGCCCGTGACGAGACGGGAGCAGGGATGGTTCTCGAGAACGTGCTCGAGACGAGGAACATCCTCGAGATGCACGCGATCAGCAAGGAGTTCCCCGGGGTCAAGGCGTTGCAGGACGTGACGCTCGAGGTGCGTCGCGGCGAGGTGCACGCGATCTGCGGGGAGAACGGGGCGGGAAAGTCGACCCTCATGAAGGTCCTGTCGGGCGTGTACCCGCACGGCTCGTACACGGGCGACATCGTGCTCGACGGCGAGCCGTGCGAGTTCCGGGGGATCCGCGACAGCGAGGCGCGCGGGATCGTCATCATCCACCAGGAGCTGGCGCTCGTCCCGTTCCTGTCGGTCGCCGAGAACATCTTCCTCGGCAACGAGAAGGCGAGCGGGGGCGTCGTCGACTGGAACCGCACCGCGGCGGAGGCCTCGCAGCTCCTCGAACGCGTAGGACTGCACGAGAACCCCTCGACGCTCGCGATGGACCTCGGCGTCGGCAAGCAGCAGCTCGTCGAGATCGCGAAGGCGCTGTCGAAGCGCGTCGACCTGCTCATCCTCGACGAGCCGACGGCAGCCCTGAACGACGAGGACAGCGCCCACCTGCTCGGTCTCATCGACCAGTTCCGCGAGGCGGGGATCACCTCGATCATCATCTCGCACAAGCTCAACGAGATCGCCGCCATCGCGGACCGCGTCACGATCCTGCGCGACGGCCGCACGATCGAGACGCTCGACCTCCGCGGCGAGGAGCCCGTGAGCGAGGAGCGCATCATCCGCGGCATGGTCGGTCGCGAGCTCGAGAGCCGGTTCCCCGCACGGGAGCCGTCCGTCGGGCGCGAGGTGCTGCGCATCGAGGACTGGACGGCCCACCACCCCGTCGACACCGAGCGCGTCGTCGTCGACCACGCGAACCTCACCGTGCACGCCGGTGAGATCGTCGGGCTCGCCGGTCTCATGGGTGCCGGGCGCACCGAGCTGGCCATGAGCGTGTTCGGGCACGCGTACGGGACGCGGATCTCCGGGCAGGTCTACAAGGACGGCGTCCCCGTCCGCACGCGGACGGTCGCCGAGGCGATCTCGCACGGGCTCGCCTACGCGACGGAGGACCGCAAGCGCTACGGGCTGAACCTCATCCAGACGATCCGCGAGAACATCTCGGCGTCCGCGCTCGGCAAGGTCGCCCGCTGGGGGTTCGTCCAGCGTGAGGAGGAGGCGACGGTCGCGGAGCGCTACCGCCGCGACTTCCGGATCAAGGCGCCCACGGTCGAGTCGCTCGCGGGCAAGCTCTCGGGCGGCAACCAGCAGAAGGTCGTGCTCGGCAAGTGGGTCTTCGCGGACCCCGACGTGCTCATCCTCGACGAGCCCACGCGCGGCATCGACGTCGGGGCGAAGTACGAGATCTACTCGATCGTCAACGCGCTCGCCGACGCGGGCAAGGCCGTCCTCGTGATCTCCTCCGAGCTGCCCGAGCTCCTCGGGATCTGCGACCGCATCTACGCGATGAGCCAGGGGCGGATCACGGGCGAGGTCTCCCGCGCCGAGGCGACCCAGGAGACCCTCATGCACTACATGACCATGGACAAGGGAGTCATCGACCGATGAACGCCGTCAGGGAGTACCTCGGCCGCAACGTCCGCCAGTACGGCATCGTCGCGGCGCTGCTCGTCATCGTCCTGCTCTTCCAGGTGCTCACCGACGGGCGCCTGCTCTACCCGAACAACGTCGCGAGCCTCGTGCAGCAGAACGCCTACGTCATGGTGCTCGCCATCGGCATGGTCATGGTGATCGTGGCCGGCCACATCGACCTGTCCGTCGGGTCGGTCGTGGCGTTCGTCGGCGGTCTGTGCGCGATCATGATGACCCAGTGGGACCTGCCGTGGCTGGTCGCGGTCGCGCTGTCGCTCGTCGTCGGTGCGCTCGTCGGCGTCTGGCAGGGCTTCTGGGTCGCGTACGTCGGGATCCCGGCGTTCATCGTCACCCTCGCCGGCATGCTCGTCTTCCGCGGCCTCGCGATCGTCCTCGTCGGGACCACGGTCGCCGGCCTGCCCGAGGGGTTCAAGGAGATCAGCAACGGCTCCGTGCCCAACTGGTTCGGCTTCGTCGGTGACCTCGACGTCGTCACGCTCGGCATCGGCGTGCTCGGCATCCTCGCGTTCGCGGTCGCGCAGTGGCGCTCGCGGACGTCGCTCCGCAAGCACGGGCTGTCGGTCGAGCCGATGGCGGCGTTCGTCGTCAAGATCGTCGTCGCGGCCCTGCTCATCGGCGTGGTCACGTACTGGCTCGCCCTGAGCGCGGGTGGCACGCCGATCGTGCTGCTCATCGTGGGGGCGCTCATCATCGCCTACTCGTTCGTCCTGAACCGCAGCGTGTTCGGGCGGCACGTCTACGCGATCGGCGGGAACCGGCACGCGGCCGTCCTGTCGGGGGTCAGCGCGCGCCGGGTCGACTTCGGCATCTTCGTCAACATGGGCGTGCTCGCGGCGGTCGCCGCCGTCATCACGACCTCCCGCGCCGGGGCAGGCGTGGCGGCGGCGGGCGTCAACTACGAGCTCGACGCCATCGCGGCGTGCTTCATCGGCGGCACCGCCGTGACGGGCGGGATCGGCCGCATCTCGGGGGCCATGATCGGCGCACTCATCATGGGCGTGCTCAACATGGGCCTGTCGATCATGGCGGTCGACGCGGCGTGGCAGCAGGCGATCAAGGGCCTGGTGCTGCTCGCGGCGGTCGCGTTCGACCTCGTGAGCAAGCGCCGGGCGTCCCTGCGCTGACGGGGACGGGCGGCGCGTCGTCGGGTGTCGTGCCCGACGGCGCGCCGTCGTCCCCCTCGGCCGGCCGGCACGTGGGTTAGGATCGACGCGTCGCGACTGGCGCCGCCCGGTGGAACTCGCCCGGGCAGGGTGGATCACCACCGGGGAGCGACACGCTGTGCAGACGACGGGTCGTTCGCCTGGGCCCCGGGTCACCCCCTGGTGGGGCGTACCCGGCGAGCCGGGAACGTGACCACCGACGACACACTGCCAAGCACCCGCGGAGGAGACGCCATGAGCGCCCAGCCAGCCGACAACGTCCTCGACACCCCGCTCGCCGAGCTCGACCCCGAGATCGCGGCCGTCCTCGACGGGGAGCTCGCGCGCCAGCGCGACACCCTCGAGATGATCGCGTCCGAGAACTTCGTCCCGCGCGCCGTCCTGCAGGCGCAGGGCTCCGTGCTCACCAACAAGTACGCCGAGGGCTACCCGGGCCGCCGCTACTACGGCGGCTGCGAGCAGGTCGACATCGCGGAGAACCTCGCGATCGCGCGCGCCAAGGAGCTGTTCGGCGCCGAGCACGCCAACGTCCAGCCGCACTCGGGCGCCACGGCGAACGCGGCCGTGCTCCACGCGCTCATCAACAAGGGCGACAAGATCCTCGGCCTCGAGCTGGCGCACGGCGGCCACCTCACGCACGGCATGAAGATCAACTTCTCCGGCAAGCTGTACGACGTCGCGGCGTACGGCGTGGACCCGCAGTCGTACCGCGTCGAGATGGACGAGGTGCGCAAGCAGGCCCTCGAGACGCGCCCCGACGTCATCATCGGCGGCTGGTCCGCCTACCCGCGCCACCTCGACTTCGCCGCGTTCCGCGAGATCGCGGACGAGGTCGGCGCGAAGCTCTGGGTGGACATGGCGCACTTCGCGGGCCTCGTCGCCGCGGGCCTGCACCCGTCCCCGGTGCCCTACGCGGACGTCGTCTCCTCCACGGTGCACAAGACGATCGGCGGCCCCCGCTCCGGCTTCATCCTGAGCAAGGAGGAGTACGCCAAGAAGATCGACTCCGCCGTCTTCCCGGGCCAGCAGGGCGGCCCGCTCATGCACGTCGTCGCCGCCAAGGCCGTCTCCTTCAAGATCGCGGGCTCGGACGACTTCCGCGACCGCCAGGAGCGCACGCTGCGCGGCGCGAGCATCATCGCCGACCGCCTCGCCCAGGCCGACGTGGCCCAGGCCGGCGTCTCCGTCCTCACGGGCGGCACCGACGTCCACCTCGTGCTCGTCGACCTGCGCCACTCCGCGCTCGACGGCCAGCAGGCCGAGGACCTCCTGCACGAGGTCGGCATCACCGTGAACCGCAACGCCGTGCCGTTCGACCCGCGCCCCCCGCGCGTCACGTCCGGCCTGCGCATCGGCACGCCCGCGCTCGCGACCCGCGGCTTCGGCGACGCCGAGTTCACCGAGGTCGCCGAGATCATCGCGACCGCGCTGCGCGAGGGCGCCGCGACCGACGCCGACGCGCTGCGCGCCCGCGTGCAGAAGCTCACGGCCGACTTCCCGCTGTACCCGGGCCTCCACCAGTGACCGCGCAGATCCTCGACGGCAAGGCGACCGCCGCGACCATCAAGGCCGAGCTCAAGGACCGCCTCGCGGTCCTCGCCGGGAAGGGCGTCGTGCCCGGCCTGGGCACGCTCCTCGTCGGCGACGACCCCGGATCGCAGTGGTACGTCGCGGGCAAGCACCGCGACTGCGCCGAGGTCGGGCTGTCCTCGATCCGCGAGGACCTGCCCGGCGACGCGACGCAGGAGGAGATCGAGGCCGCGGTCCGCCGCCTCAACGAGGACCCGGCCTGCACGGGGTACATCGTGCAGCTCCCGCTCCCGAAGGGCATCGACACCAACCGCGTGCTCGAGCTCATCGACCCGGCCAAGGACGCCGACGGGCTGCACCCGACGAACCTCGGGCGCCTCGTGCTGCGCGTCAACGAGGAGGTGACCTCGCCGCTGCCGTGCACGCCGCGCGGGATCATCGAGCTCATCGAGCGGCACGGGATCTCCCTCGCGGGCAAGGAGGTCGCGGTCGTGGGCCGCGGCGTGACCGTCGGCCGGTCGATCGGCCTGCTGCTCACGCGCCGGGCCGTCAACGCGACCGTGACGCTCACGCACACCGGGACGACGGACCTTGCCGAGCTCGTGCGCCGCGCCGACGTCGTCGTCGCGGCGGCGGGCGTCCGGGGCATCATCACGCGCGACATGGTGAAGCCCGGCGCCGTCGTCATCGACGTCGGTGTCTCGCGCGAGGTCGACCCGGAGACCGGCAAGAGCCGGGTCGTCGGGGACGCCGCGCCCGACGTCGCCGAGGTCGCGGGCTGGATCTCGCCGAACCCCGGCGGGGTCGGGCCGATGACGCGCGCGATGCTCCTCGCGAACGTCGTCGACGCGGCGGAGCGCGCTACCGCCTGAGCACGCCCCAGGGCGCGGCCGTGGGCAGTCCCGCGGCCGCGCCCTGCGGCGTTCCCGGGCTTGCCTGCAGGCGCTAGTCTGCGCGGGTGACGAGGGCGCGCATCGCGACGACGGCGGCGTACGCCGTGCAGGGCTTCGGGTTCGCGGTGGTGCTCACGAGCATCCCCGGGTACAAGGAACGGCTCGGCATGGGCGACGACGTCGTCACGCTCGTCGTGCTGGGCGTGTGCGTCCTCGCCGGGCTGGGCAGCGCGCTCTCCGGCGTCGTGGCGGCGCGGCGCGGCGCGCGGGCCGTGGTCGTGGGGGGTCTGCTGCTCGCCGCGGTCGCGGTCGCGGGCATCGGGACCGCGCCGTCGTGGCTCGTCTTCTTCGGGGCGATCGGGCTCTACGGGCTCGCGCTCGGCGCCGTCGACGCCGCGATGAACATGCTCGGGATCGACGTCGAGCGCGGGCACGGTCGCAGCCTGCTCGCCTCGTTCTACGCGGCCAACGCCGCCGGGGGCGTGCTGGGTGCGCTCGCCGTCTCGGGCAGCGCGCTCGTCGGGCTCGGTCAGCCGGTCGCGCTCCCGCTCGTGGCGCTGCTCGTCGCCGTGGGCGCCGGCTGGCTCGCGCTGCGGCTGCCCGACGGCGCCTCCACCGTCCCGGGTGCCGTGCCCCCGGGCGGGACTCCGGCCACCGAGCGGCCGACAGAGGCGGGCCCGGCAGCGGTCGCGGTGGCGGACGACGGTCGCGGCGCGCGAGCGCTCGGGACCGTGCCGTGGGTCGCGGCGGGCACGATCGCGCTCCTCGGCGCGGGGATGCTCGCGTTCCCCGTCGCCGACTCGGCCGTGTCGAGCTGGAGCGCGACGTTCCTGCGCGACGTCCTCGCGGCGAGCGCCGCCGCCGCACCCCTGGGGTACGCGGCGTACCAGGCGGCCCTCATCGTGTCGCGGCTCGTCGGGGACGGCCTCGTCGAGCGTCTCGGCCGGGTACGGGTCGTGCGGCTGGGCGGCACGCTCGGCGCCCTCGGGTTCGCCGTGGTGGCCGCGGCCCCCGCCTGGCCCGTCGCGGTGCTCGGCCTCGCGGCGACCGGGCTCGGGCTCGGCGTCGTCGCGCCCCTCGCCTTCTCGGCGATCGGGGACCGGGCCCGCGAGGCGGTGGCGGCGGGCTCGGTGAGCACCGGGCCCGCGACCCCGGGCGGGCGCGTCGAGGACGCCGGCGGGGTCGACCGGGTCGTCGAGGACGTGCTCGTCGACGTGGACGCGGGCGTGGCGCCGGTCGAACCTCCCGCCGGGATCGTCGCGACGGTCACCGACCGCGCGGTCGCGCGCCTCAACGTCTTCACCTACGCGGGCGCGGTGCTCGGCGGCGTGCTCACGGGCGTCTTCGCGACCGCCCACCACCTCCGGGTTGGGTTCGTCGTCCTCGCCGTGCTCGCCGCGGTGTCGGCGGTGCTCGCGGGCGCGTTCCGGCCCGCCCGCGTCGCCCTCGTGAGGGTGAGCGAGACCACGCCGCCCGCGTGACGAGAGGGAGCCGTCCTGTCGGTGGCGTGTGATGGGATGGCCGACGTGCCGCGGCCGTCCCGGCAGCCGAGCGCGACCGTCATCGAGGGAGGACGAGCCCACTTGCTTACCATCGCCACCGCCAACGTCAACGGGATCCGTGCCGCCTACCGTCGCGGGATGGACGCCTGGATCGCGTCCCGCACGCCCGACGTCCTGCTGCTCCAGGAGGTCCGCGCCCCCGACTCGATCGTGAACGACTTCCTCGACGGGTGGCACGTCGCGCACCAGGCGTGCGACATCAAGGGCCGGGCCGGCGTCGCCGTCGCGTCCCGGCTGCCCGTCTCGGCGGTGCGCGTCGGGCTGGGCGCCGGCGAGCCGGAGCCGCCCGTCGACACGGGCCGCTGGGTCGAGGCGGAGCTCGAGCTGCCCGACGGCGGTCGCCTCACCGTGGTCTCCGCGTACATCCACTCGGGCACCGTGAGCCAGCCGGAGACGATGGTCGCGAAGTACGCCTACCTCGAGAAGGTCACCGCGCGCCTGCGCGAGCTCGCGGCGACGGGGGAGAAGGTCCTGCTCGCGGGCGACCTCAACATCGCCCACCACAACGTCGACATCAAGAACTGGAAGGGCAACCTCAAGAGCGCCGGCTTCCTCCCGGAGGAGCGCGCGTACGTCGACGTCTGGCTCGACCAGGTCGGCCTCGTCGACCTCGGCCGCGTCCACGGCGGCGAGGGCCCCGGCCCGTTCACGTGGTGGTCGTGGCGCGGGCGCGCGTTCGACAACGACTCGGGCTGGCGCATCGACTACCAGCTCGCCACGCCCGCGCTCGCGGAGCGCGCCGTCAAGGTCGAGGTCGACCGCGCGCCGTCGCACGACGAGCGCTGGAGCGACCACGCGCCGCTCGTCGTCACCTACGACGTCTGAACGCCAAACCCGCTAGCATCCGACCGATACACAATCAACGGAGGCTAGTGTGGCACGACGAGTTGGACCTTCGGCGGCTTCAAGAGGCCATGCAGATTCCTGGGGTCCAGACGATCTGGTCGTTCAGTCCAGTGATATGGCACTCATGAACGTTGCGAGTCTCGCCCAGACTGGCGCTCTGGACCTCGACCCGAAGTACCAGCGCAGAAACCGTTGGGATCGTGAGCGTCAGAGTCGACTAATAGAGTCGTTCATCCTCAATGTTCCGGTTCCCCCGGTCTATCTCGCCGAAGAAGAGCGAGGTCGTTTCGCCGTTATTGATGGAAAGCAGCGCTTAACTGCGATATCTGAGTTCTTGCGCGGTTCGTATCGGTTATCTGGAATCGAACTACTTCCAGAGCTCCTGGGCGCAGACTTCTCATCTCTGCCGCTCGACGTGCAAGGATCACTTTCGATGCGACCGATTCGCGCCGTTATTGTGATGCGCAACACAAAGCCTTGGGTCAAGTATGAGGTCTTCTTGCGTTTGAACACTGGTGGCGAACCGCTGAACGCGCAGGAGGTTCGGAATGTTGCGGCAGCGAGCGGGTTCAACGACCTGATGATTGAGTTGGCGGAACATCCGCTGCTTCGCCAGCAACTCAAGATTCGAAACGAGCACTCACGCGCGTACGCTGATATGTCCGATGTCGAATATGTGCTGCGCTTCTTCACCATGCGTGAGGATTGGCGGCGCTTCGGTGGAGATCTCAGGCTGGCGCTCGACGCGTGTGCTCAGCGACACATGCTGGACGGCGTGGAAGAGATCAAGGGTCACCGCCGCCGATTTCTGAGAGTCCTCCACTACTGCGGCGAACTTTGGGGTCAGCACGCCTTTCAGCGGTTCGACGGCAGGCAATGGCGTGACCAAATGATCGGCGGTCTCTACGATGCCCAGACCGTAGCCGTCGATTCTCTGACCGACGAGCAACTAGATGCACTCACTAAGCGCAGAAGCACGGTCCTGGATTATACAAAGAGTGTTTCAGTGCACCCGGACTTCGATGCTGCAATTCGAATCTCGACTAACACTCCGAGCCGCGTGCATCATCGGGTAGCAACCATGACGAATATGCTGCACGCGGCATTGGAGTCTTGACCGTGGCGGCCGTAGACAGGCTGGAGAAGCGTCTAGCGGCGGTGGAGGAGGTGCTGGACGCGCTCAGCGCCGAAACACGTCCGGGCATGATCTCGGCATTGTCGCGCTCGGTGGCGCTTGAGTCTTTCATTGCACTCGAAGCGTACGTCGCTGATCGGACAACCGAGTACGCGGCCGCACTCACTGCGACGCGAATGAGTCCGTCGCAGAGCCCGATCGGCTCGGCGGCGTTGGGCCGCCGACTTGTTGCGGTGCTTGCGAAGAGACTTGTCGGCTCTGAGGCGGCGGCCGCCGAGCAGCTTCTAAAAGATGTCGCCGATTCTGTCGCATCGCTGTCGACCTCAGCGATGGTCGTCCATCCATTGCAGATGGGGTGGACGGGATCAAATCTCCAAGCAAGCGACATTCCGCCCTTGCTGGCGTTTGCGGGCTATAAGGAAGAGAAGGCGTGGTCTCAGCTCACGCACCTCTGGATGAGAATTGAAGGGCAGCAGCAGGCTCGCGTCAGCCTAAAGGGTATCTTTGAGGAATCCGCCGAGTTTCGTCATCACGCAGCCCATCGACCCGATGCTGTACTCCCGCTGCCAAACCTACTGACGCTTCCACGAAATGTCGCTCACTTTGCCTGTTCGTTTGATCTTCTGATGTGTATGGGTTTCCATGCGCTTCGGTCAAGTAGCCCGCAGAACCAGGTTCCGCCGCCTTCAGCGGCTTCGAGCAAGATGCGACGGGTCGTACATGGCCCAAAGGGATGGAGTGAGCTCGCTCCGGACTCTGGACGTTCTGTGAAGAGATCCGCTTCCCTCGAGGACGCGATAAAACTGGCAAGGTCACGGGCTCTCAAGAACGCAGAGTGTCTGATTGTTTCGGCGCCTTCGGGTCGCCTGTGTGAGTGGTCGTATCCGGCATTCGCTTGAGCGAGCGGTGCAGATGTCGTTCTAGGCGACGCGCTCGGCCGGTGCGGAGGGCGTCGCGAGGAGGAACCCGGGGGCCCCGAGGCCCTCGCGCTCGAAGGCGGCGCGGACGGCGTCGGCGACGGCCTCGACCTGGTCGGCGCGGACCAGCGCGATCGCGGAGCCTCCGAACCCCCCGCCGGTCATGCGCGCGCCGAGGGCACCGGCCACGCGCGCGGCGTCCACGGCGACGTCGAGATCGACGCTCGAGACCTCGTAGTCGTCGCGCAGCGACGCGTGCGACGCGTTCATGAGCGGCCCGACCGCGTCGGGGCGGCCGTCGCGCAGGAGCGCGACGAGGTCGCGCACGCGGCCGATCTCCGTGACGACGTGGCGCACGCGGCGGCGCGCGACGTCGTCGGGCAGCTTCTCCAGGGCGACGGCGAGGGTGCCGGTGGGGTCGTCGCTCGCGGCGACGTCGTGCGCGAGCTCGCGCAGGGAGTCCAGCCCGAGCGTGCGGGCGGCGTCCTCGCACGTCGCGCGCCGCGCCGCGTACTGGCCGTCGACGAGCTGGTGCTCGGCGCGCGTGTCGACGACGAGCAGGGCGAGGCCCGCGGCGTCGAGGTCGAACGGGACCTGCTCGGCGGACTCGACCGGGTCGAGCCCGGGCCGGCAGTCGAGGAGCAGCGCGTGCCCGGCGTGCGCGCGCAGGGACGCGGACTGGTCCATGCCGCCCGTCGGGGCGCCTGCGATCTCGTTCTCGGCGCGGACGCTCGCGGCGGCCAGGGCGGCGCGGCCGGCGTCGGTCGCAGCCAGGCCCAGCCCGGCGACGTCGTCGAGCGCGACCGCGACCGCGCACTCGAGCGCGGCCGACGAGGAGAGACCGGCGCCGAACGGGACGCTCGAGTCGACCGCCGCGTCGAAGCCCGTGACCGCGCCGGGGTCGGCGCCTTCGGCGACGAGGTGCTCGCGCAGGGCCCAGGCGACGCCCGCGACGTACGAGCCCCAGCCCGCGACCGTGCCCGGCGCGACGTCGTCGAGCGTCGTCGTCCACGTCTCGCCGGGCGCCTGGGCCGACGCGAGCCGGACGACGGAGTCCGTGCGCGGGCGCAGCGCGACGTACGTGCGGTGGGGGAGCGCGATCGGCAGGCACAGGCCCGCGTTGTAGTCGGTGTGCTCGCCGATGAGGTTGACGCGACCGGGCGCCGCCCAGACGTGGACGTCGTCCTCGTGCTCGCCGCCGGTGCCGTCACCGGCGCGGGCGTCGGCCGCGTCGGCGCCGAACGCCGTGGCGAAGACCGCGCGAGCCCGGGCGGCGCCGTCGTCGTCGGACCACGAGCGGACCCACCCGCGCGCCGCGCTCGACGGCGCGAGCTCCTGGAGCCGCGCCGCGATCCGCTCGGGCGTCGTGTCGCTGATCCACGCGCCCATGCCGGACTCCGAGCCGGCGAGGTACTTGAGCTTGCCCGGCGCGCGCAGGACGGAGAAGACCTGGAGGTGCAGCCGGGCGAGCGTCACGTCGTCCGTGCCCCCGTCCGCGACGGAGCGGCCCTCGTGCGCCGGCGCCTGGTGCCACGCGGCGATGTAGGGGAGCGGGATGGGGTCGCCGTCGGCCGTCTCGAAGAACCGGTCGAGGCGGCGCAGGAGCTCGAGGTAGGCGGTCGCGAGGTCGTCGCGCTCGGCGTCGGTGAGGGCCGGCAGGTCGGGCACGTCGCGTCGCGGGGCGAGGTGGACCTCGACGGGCCAGCGCGCCGCGAACGGCACGTAGGCGACCCAGTGCTCGGTCTCGAGCACGACGCGGCGCCCGTCCGCGAGCTCGGAGTCGAGCACGTCGCGCAGCAGGTTGCGACCCGTGCGGCGGTGGTGCTCGCGCGCCTCGTCGAGCAGCGCGCGCGTGCGGGGCGTGACGTACGGGTAGCCGTAGATCTGCCCGTGCGGGTGGTGCAGCGTGACGCCGATCTCCTGCCCGCGGTTCTCGAAGCAGAAGACCTGCTCCACGCCCGGCTCGGCCCCGAGGGCGGCCGTGCGGTCGGCCCACGCGTCGATGATCGTGCGCACGCGCTGCGGCGAGAGCGCGCCGAACGACGTGCCGTGGTCGCTCGAGAAGCACACGACCTCGCACCGGCCCGCGGCCGGGGCGTGGACCTGGAGCGGCGCGTCCTCGACGACGGCGTCCTCGAGACCGGGGACGCGCTGCAGCGACGGGAAGCGGTTCTCGAAGACGACGACGTCGTAGTCGGTGTCGGGGACCTCGCCGTCGGAGTACGCCGCACCGGGACGCGCGGGGCACAGCGGGCACGAGTCGGCCGCGGGGAGGAACGTGCGGTTCATCCGGTGCGCGGCGAGCGGGATCCAGTCGCCCGTGAGCGGGTCGCGGCGCATCTCGGGGCCGACGTACGGGCGCGGGGTCCCGTCGGGGCCGGGCACCGGGGCGAACCGGTCGGGCAGCGGCCGCGGGTCGTCGAGCCGACGTGAGCGCTCACCCGAGACGTACGCGGGCGAGTCGTCGAAGTAGACGAGCTCGCGGCCGTCGGCGAGGCGGGTCGAGGTGCGGCGCAGGTGGGGGTTCATGCGTGCGGTGTTCCGATCGCGGTGCGGTGGGGAGGAGGCGGCTGCGGTCCGCCGTCAGGTGACGACGAGCTGCTCGACGAGGTCCTGCACACGCGCGCGCTCGTCCTCGGCGAGACCGGCGTCGGTGATGAGGACGTCCACGTCGGCGAAGGTCGCGAAGACGCGCAGGCCGGTCGTGTGCCACTTCGTGTGGTCGGCGAGGACGACGGTGCGGCCCGCGGACTCGATGAGCGCGCGGTTGGTCGCGGCCTCGTCCAGGTTCGGCGTCGTGAGCCCGATCTCCGGGTCCACACCGTGCGCGCCGACGAACGCGAGGTCGACGCGCAGGCCCGCGAGCGCGGCCTCCGCGAGGGGGCCGACGAGCGCGTCGGACGGGGTGCGGCTGCCGCCGGTGAGGATCGTCTCCAGGCGCGGGTCGTTCGCCCGGTGCAGGATCTCGGCGACCGGGAGGGAGTTCGTCACGACCGTCAGAGGGCGCAGCGCGGGGTCCGCGGCGATACGGGCGGCGAGCAGGTGCGTCGTCGTGCCGGCGCTGAGCGCCACCGACGCGTTCGCGGTGATGAGCCGGGCGGCGGCCGTCGCGATGGCCTCCTTCTCCGCGGCCTCGCGCGAGCTCTTGGCGGCGAAGCCGGGCTCGTGCGCGGTCGTGTGGGGGGCGACGGCGCCCCCGTGGACCTTGCGGACGAGGCCCTGGTCGGCGAGCTCGACGAGGTCGCGCCGGATCGTCATGTCCGACACCCCGAGCTCTCGGGTCAGGTCGCCGATGCGGACCGCGCCGTGGTCCCGGATCTCCGCGAGGATGCGCTCCTGGCGCTGTGAGGCGAGCATGCGACCAGTATTGTCCACATCGCCGAGAAATCCAACACGATCGAACACGACCAAACATCGGGTTGCTTGCGCGCAGGCCGACGACGTCGGGTCGCCCGGCG
>NZ_JBGNYC010000082.1:0-13321 GCF_051844275.1 Cellulosimicrobium sp. CpK407 | reverse complement strand
GTCGGTGGGCGCGTCCGGCGTCGGCCAGGTGGCCGGACGGGCGGGCGCGACGACGTGCGTCAGGCGTTCGCGAGCTCGCGGTCGTCGTCGGCCACGGGCCGCTGGTCCTCGAAGCGGCGCACGACACGGCTCACGGTCGACCGCGACGCCGAGACCTTCTGGGCGATCTCGCCCTGCTTCATGCCCTGGCGGGCGAGCTCGACGATGCGGCGGTCGCGCTCCGCGGTCGGGTCCTCCTCGCCGACGGGGGTGTCGTCGGCCTCCGTCGCCGGGGCCGACGCGCCGGTCGATCCGCCGACGAGGTCGAAGACCTCGACGCGCCGGGTGTGACCCGTCACGGCCGGGGGCTCCACGACCGGCGCCGAGGTGTCCTCCTCCGGGACGGGCTGGTCCCAGGGGAGCGGCTGGGCGCGCCCGAACAGCTCCTTGACCCGCGCCTCGAGATCGGGGAGCGCCTCGAACGCCGTCTGCGGCACGTAGGGCTTCTCGTCGTCCGCCTCGTCCACCGGCTCGTCGTCCTGCGCGACGGCGGGTGCCTCGACCGGCGCGAAGGCCTCCGGGCTCTCCTGGTCCGACGCGGCGGAGGCCTCGTCCGGGACCGGCTCGGCGGCCGGCGATGCCTCCTCCGCCGCGAGGAGCTCGGCGTCGCGCGCGGGCTCCAGCGCAAGGGTCTCCTGGCGGTGCGCCTCGACGAGCCCCTCCGCGGGTGCCACCGTCCGGGCAACCACCACCGCGGGAACCTCCGACGCCGCAGGCGCCTCGGCCGACCCGCGCGCGGTGCCGCGCTTCACGGAGCTCGCCCCGATCAGGTCGAGACGGTTGCCGTGGCGCTCCGCGGCCTCCAGGCGGTCGACCCAGACCTGCATGCGGCGCTCGAAGTCCTCGACCGTGAGCAGCTTGAGCGCCGCGTCGCGCGCGGCGCGCTGCCGCTCGTGCGCGGCCCGGACCTTGCGCAGGTCCGCGGGCGAGCCAGCGCTGTCGGCGCGCGCGTCGCGCCACTGCTCCAGCGCGGAGACGTACCCGTGCACGCGCAGCTCACGACGCCGCTCCTCGAGCGTGTGGCCCGTCACCATGTGCCGCTCCCCCACGAGGGCGAGGTGCCACATGAGCGCCGCCACCAGCGGCGGCACGAACCGGAACACCACCATGTACGGGGTGCTCGCCGTCGGGACCGCGACCTCGTGCAGCGCGGCGAACAGACCGGACGTGCCCGAGAGCACCCACGTCAGCGCGAGGAGCACGCCGTACGGGCGGCCCTCCAGCGCCGCGTTGCGCGCCATGAGCGCCACCGCGACGAGGCTGATCTCGAGGAAGCCCGCGAGCCCGTACGCCTCGAGCGGCGACATGTGCGCCACCTCGAGACCGAACAGGACCATGCCGCTGTACGCCAGCGCCGTGGCGATGGTCGCCGCGATGACCACCGCGACCATCGGGAGGTGCCGGCCGCGGTAACGCACCTGCCGCGGGGAACCGCCCGCGCCGGTCTGGTCCTGCTGTGTCACGTCATCCTCCGAAAAGTGGTGTGGGCGCACATATCCCAACACTCAGGACCTTCCTCGTCAACGCACCGGAAGGATCGCAATCGGATCGTGAGCAGCGGCGCCGCGGGACGGGACTCTCGCGGGCCGCGGAACGCCCGCCGCGCCGCTCCGAACGGCACGACGCCGCGCCCCCGAGGGGACGCGGCGTCGGTCGGCGGAGGGGCAGGTCGTCAGACGTTGAACCCCAGCGCGCGGAGCTGCTCCTTGCCGTCGGCCGTGATCTTCTCCGGGCCCCACGGCGGCATCCAGACCCAGTTGACGCGGAAGCCGTCGACGAGGCCCTCGAGCGCCTGTGCGGACTGGTCCTCGATGACGTCGGTCAGCGGGCACGCCGCGGACGTGAGCGTCATGTCGATGACGGCGTGGTTGTTCTGGTCGATCTGGATGCCGTAGACGAGGCCGAGGTCGACGACGTTGATGCCGAGCTCGGGGTCGATGACGTCGCGCATGGCCTCCTCGACGTCGGCGACGTTCGGCGGGCTGGGCGTGACGCCCTCGGCGGGCGCGCCGGTCTCGGTGGTCATCGGTTCTCCTCCGTCGTTCCCCGCGCGGCGAGCGCCGCGTCGGAAGCTGCTGCCGTTGATGGGTCGCCCACGGCGCTCAGGGCGCCCGAGGTGACGAGCGAGTCGCGCAGCGCGGCCCAGCCGAGCAGGGCGCACTTGATGCGAGCAGGGTACTGCGAGACGCCGGTGAACACCGTGGCGTCGCCGAGCTCGTCCTCCGCGGCCTCGTCGAGGCCCTTGCCACGCGAGCCCATGAGCTCGCGGAAGACCTCGCCGAGGTGCTCGGCCTCGGTCACGGGCCGGCCGGACACGAGGTCGGTGAGCACGGACAGGGACGCCTGCGAGATGCTGCAGCCCTGCCCCTCCCAGCTCACGCGGTCGATCGTGTCGCCGGCGAGCTCGACGCGCAGCGTCACCTCGTCGCCGCACGTGGGGTTCACCTGGTGCGACTGGCCGCTCGCCGCGCCGTCCGCCACCTCGACCAGGCCCCGGCCGTGCGGGGTCTTGGCGTGGTCGAGGATGACCTGCTGGTACATCTGCTCGATCGAGCTCATCGGGTCCTCTCTCAGTCCACCGAGAAGAACGCCCGGACCCCGGCCAGTGCTTCCCGGAACGCGTCGACGTCCTCGCGCGTGGTGTACACCGACGCGGACGCGCGCGCGGTCGCGGCGACCCCGAACCGGCGGTGCAGGGGCTGGGCGCAGTGGTGACCGACGCGCACGGCGATGCCCGCGTCGTCGAGCACCTGGCCGACGTCGTGCGCGTGCACGCCGTCCACGACGAACGACACGACGGCGAGCCGGTCCTCGGGCTCGCGCGGGCCGATGATGCGCACCCCGGGGATCTCCCCGATGCGCAGCAGCTCCGCGGCGAGCTCGTGCTCGTGCGCGGCGACGCCGTCCATGCCGAGCTCGTGCAGGTACTTCGCCGCGGCGCCGAACCCCACGACCTGCGCGACGGGCTGCGTGCCCGCCTCGAACCGCTGCGGCGGCGCCATGTACGACGACTCGGTCATCGTGACGACCTCGATCATCGACCCGCCGGTCGTCACGGGCGGCAGCGCCTCGAGCAGCTCGCGCCGCCCGTACAGCACGCCCACCCCCGTGGGCCCGAGCATCTTGTGCGCCGAGAACGCGGCGAAGTCGACGCCGAGCGCGGGCAGGTCGACCGGCAGGTGCGGCACGGACTGGCACGCGTCGAGCACGGTGAGAGCGCCGACCTCGCGCGCCCGGGCCACGATCGGCTCGACGGGCGTGACCGCGCCCGTCACGTTCGACACGTGCGCGAACGCGACGATCCGCGTGCGCTCCGTGATGACCGTCGCGGCGTCCTCGACGCGCACGCGCCCGTCGTCGTCCACCTCGAACCAGCGCAGGACGGCGCCCGTGCGGGCCGCGAGCTCCTGCCACGGCACGATGTTCGCGTGGTGCTCGGCCTCGGTGAGGACGATCTCGTCGCCGGGCGCGAGCGCGAAGCGGCGGGCCGCCTCTCCCCCGCGGCCGAGCGTCGCGTTCGAGATCCCGTATGCGACGAGGTTGATCGCGGCCGTCGCGCCGGACGTCCAGACGATCTCGCCCGGGCGCGCGCCGACGAACGCCGCGACGTCCGCGCGGGCGTCCTCGAACGCCTCGGTCGCCTCCTCGGCGAGCTGGTGCGCGCCGCGGTGCACGGCCGCGTTGCGCTCCTCGTAGAAGTCGACCTCGGTGTCGAGGACGACCTGCGGCTTCTGCGACGTCGCCGCGGAGTCGAGGTAGACGAGCGGACGACCACCGCGCACGGTGCGCTCGAGCAGCGGGAAGTCGGCCCGCACGGCGGCGAGCTCGACGTCGGTCAGGCGCGCCGGCGGACCGGCCTGCTGCCCCGCTGGATGCTCCGCGGGGTGCGCGGTGGTCGTCATGGTCGTCTCCTCGAACGTGGTGCGACCGCTCAGGCCGAGGCGGCCGAGGCGGACTCGACGGCGCCGGAGAGGTAGCGGTCGTAGCCCTCCTCCTCCAGGCGGTCGGCCAGCTCCGGGCCACCCTCCTCGGCGACCTTGCCGTCGACGAAGACGTGGACGAAGTCCGGCTTGATGTACCGCAGGATGCGCGTGTAGTGCGTGATGAGCAGGATGCCCGCGTCGGTCGCGCCGTGGACGCGGTTCACGCCCTCGGACACGATGCGCAGCGCGTCGACGTCGAGGCCCGAGTCGGTCTCGTCGAGGACGGCGAACTTCGGCTTGAGGAGCTCCATCTGGAGGATCTCGTGGCGCTTCTTCTCGCCACCCGAGAAGCCCTCGTTGACCGAGCGCTCGGCGAAGGAGTCGTCCATGCGCAGGCGCTCCATGGCGCCCTTGACGTCCTTGACCCAGTGGCGCAGCGCGGGCGCCTCGCCGTCGATGGCCGTCTTCGCAGTGCGCAGGAAGTTCGACACGGAGACGCCGGGAACCTCGACCGGGTACTGCATGGCGAGGAACAGGCCCGCGCGGGCGCGCTCGTCGACGCTCATCGCGAGGACGTCCTCGCCGTCGAGCGTCACCGTGCCGCCGGTGACCTGGTACTTGGGGTGGCCGGCGATCGAGTAGGCGAGCGTGGACTTGCCCGAGCCGTTCGGGCCCATGATGGCGTGGACCTCGCCGCTGGCGATCGTCAGGTCGACGCCGCGCAGGATCGGCTTCGGCCCTTCCTTGGTCTCGACGCTGACGTGCAGGTCGCGGATCTCGAGAGTGGACATGTGGTTCTTCTCCAAGAGGTTCTGGTGAGCCGTGGGGCGCGCTCGGCGCGCCAGTTCAGGATGTGGGTCAGGTGGGAGCGACGACGCGGTCGACGTCGACGAGCACCTGCTCGCCGTCGACCGTCACCGGGTACACGGGCACGGGCCGCATCGCGGGCAGCGCGGTCGGCATGCCGGTCCGCACGTCGAACTGCGAGCCGTGCAGCCAGCACTCGACGAAGCAGCCCTCGACCTCGCCGTCCGACAGGGACACCGCCCCGTGGGAGCAGATGTCCGAGATCGCGTGCCAGTCGCCGTCGCCGTCACGGATGACCGCGACCTCGACGACGCGCCCGTCCTCGGCCGGGAGCTCGACGCGGAGCGCCTCCTCCGGGCCGAGGTCGGACGTCGTGCAGGCGGGCTGTGCGGTCACGCCGTCGCCTCGGCGAGCTCGGCGCTCCCGTCGATGATCGACATGGACTTGCTCAGCTCGCGCTCGATCGCCTCGAGCAGGCGCTCCTCGACCGACGCGACGCCGATCTCCTGGATGAGCTCCGCGAAGAAGCCGCGGACGACGAGGCGGCGCGCCTCGACCTCCGGGATGCCGCGGGCCTGCAGGTAGAAGAGCTGCTCGTCGTCGAACCGGCCGGTCGCGGACGCGTGACCCGCGCCCTCGATCTCGCCCGTCTCGATCTCGAGGTTCGGCACCGAGTCCGCGCGCGCGCCGTCCGTGAGGACGAGGTTGCGGTTGAGCTCGTACGTGTCGGTGCCCTCGGCCTCGGCCTGGATCAGCACGTCCCCGACCCACACCGCGTGCGCGCCCTCGCCCTGCAGCGCGCCCTTGTACGTCACGCGCGACTTGCAGCGCGGCACGGCGTGGTCGACGAACAGGCGGTGCTCCTGGTGCTGGTCCGCGTCCGCGAAGTAGAGGCCGACCATCTCGACGTCGCCGCCCTCGGCCGTGAACGTCGCGTCCGGGGTGATGCGCACGACGTCGCCGCCGAGCGTCACGACCACGTGCTTGAGCCGCGCGTCGCGCCCGATGCGGGCACGGTGCGACGACGCGTGCACGGCGCCGTCGGCCCAGTCCTGGACCGAGACGACGGTGAGGTGCGCACCGTCCTCGACCACGATCTCGACCGTCTCGTTGAGCGTCGCGGTCCCGACGTGGTCGAGCACGACGACGGCCTCCGAGTGGCGCTCGGCGCGAACGAGCACGTGGCTCGCGGTCGGCGTGGAGCCGTGGCCCTCGACGCGCACGGACGTGACGTCGGAGGCGACGGCCTCCTTCGGCACGGTGACGACCGTCGACTGCTCGAACGCGTTCCACGACGTCACGGCGGTGCGGTCGCCGGGCTTGCCGGCGGTGCCGAGCCGCTCGTCGTCGCGACCGACGATCGCGACCTCGACCTCGGGGGCCTCGACGACCGTGACGCGCACGTCACCGCCGCCGCTCTGCCCGACGAGCTTGTCGTCGAACAGCGGCGCGAGGCGCGCGACGGGCGAGAAGCGCCACTCCTCCTCGCGCCCGGAGGGCACGGGGATGTCGGCGAGGTCGAACGACGTCAGCCGCTCGGCGCGCGAGCCCTGCGGCACGACGCCGTGGGAGTGCGCCCCGTCGGCCTGCGCGCGCGAGTGGTCGGTGGTCAGGCCGGCCTCTTCGGGAATGGTGGTGGTGGTCATATCAGCCGACGGACCCTTCCATCTGCAGCTCGATGAGGCGGTTGAGCTCGAGCGCGTACTCCATGGGCAGCTCGCGCGCGATGGGCTCGACGAACCCGCGCACGATCATGGCCATCGCCTCGGTCTCCTCCATGCCTCGGGACATGAGGTAGAACAGCTGGTCCTCGCTCACCCGCGAGACCGTCGCCTCGTGCCCCATGGACACGTCGTCCTCGCGGACATCGACGTACGGGTAGGTGTCGGACCGGGAGATCTGGTCGACGAGCAGCGCGTCGCACAGCACGGTCGAGGCCGAGTGCGAGGCGCCCTCGAGGACCTGGACGAGGCCGCGGTAGGACGTGCGGCCACCGCCGCGCGCCACCGACTTCGACACGATGGACGACGACGTGTGCGGCGCCGCGTGGACCATCTTGGCCCCGGCGTCCTGGTGCTGACCCTCGCCCGCGAACGCGATCGAGAGCGTCTCGCCGCGCGCGTGCTCGCCGAGCAGGTAGATCGCCGGGTACTTCATGGTGACCTTGGAGCCGATGTTGCCGTCGACCCACTCCATCGTCGCGCCCTCGGCCGCGGTCGCCCGCTTGGTCACGAGGTTGTACACGTTGTTCGACCAGTTCTGGATGGTCGTGTACCGGACGCGGGCGTTCTTCTTGACGATGATCTCGACGACCGCCGAGTGCAGCGAGTCGGACGAGTAGATCGGCGCAGTGCAGCCCTCGACGTAGTGCACGTACGAGCCCTCGTCCGCGATGATCAGCGTCCGCTCGAACTGGCCCATGTTCTCCGTGTTGATGCGGAAGTAGGCCTGCAGCGGGATCTCGACGTGCACGCCCGGCGGCACGTAGACAAACGACCCGCCCGACCACACGGCCGAGTTGAGCGCCGCGAACTTGTTGTCGCCCGACGGGATGACGGTGCCGAAGTACTCCTGGAAGAGCTCCGGGTGCTCGCGCAGCGCGGTGTCCGTGTCGAGGAAGATGACGCCCTGGCGCTCCAGCTCCTCGTTGATCTGGTGGTAGACCACCTCGGACTCGTACTGCGCGGCGACGCCCGCGACGAGGCGCTGCTTCTCCGCCTCGGGGATGCCGAGCTTGTCGTACGTCTCCTTGATGTCCTCCGGCAGGTCGTCCCACGAGGCGGCCTGCTTCTCCGTGGAGCGCACGAAGTACTTGATGTTGTCGAAGTCGATGCCCGTGAGGTCGGAGCCCCAGCTCGGCATGGGCTTCTTGTCGAAGAGGCGCAGGGCCTTGAGCCGCGTCTTGAGCATCCACTCGGGCTCGTTCTTCAGCGCCGAGATGTTGCGCACGACGTCCTCGGACAGGCCGCGCTGCGCGGCCTCGCCGGCGGCGTCGCTGTCGTGCCAGCCGTAGCCGTAGGCACCGATCGAGGCGATGATCTCGTCGTCGGTCTGCTTCTCACCGGTCGGCTGGGCCGTGCCGGTGGCGTCCTGGGTGGGAGCGCTCATGGTCGTCCTTCCACTGTCCGTCGTTGCGGGCGGGGGCAGTCGGTACAAGGGTTCTTGCGGGGGATGTCGTTCGTGGCCTCGGGGCGGCGGCGCGCCCCTCGGGTCAGGTCTCGCCCGACGTCGGGCGGCCGCGCGCCCGGACGGGGACGTTCGTCGTGCACGCGTGCGCGCCCGTCGCGAGCGTCGAGAGTCGCTGCACGTGCGAGCCGAGGAGCCTGGCGAAGACCTGCGCCTCCGCCTCGCAGAGCTGCGGGAACTCCTCCGCGACGTGCTGCACCGGGCAGTGCCCCTGGCAGAGCTGCACCGCGGACGTGCCGGGGACGGGGCGCACGCTCGCCGCGTACCCGTCGTCCGCGAGCGCCGCCGCGAGCTGGGCGGCCCGGCCCTCGACGTCGTCCGCGTCGAGCCGACCCTCGTAGCGGTCGGCGAGCTCGGCGAGCCGGTCGTGGGCGAACCGCTCGACGGCGTCCGGCCCGGCGACGTCGCGCAGGTACCGCAGCGCCTGCGTCGCGAGGTCGGCGTAGGTGCCGCTGAGCTCGCCCTGCCCGGCCGACGTCGTCACGTACCGCCGCGCGGGGCGGCCGCGCATCCCGGTGGGGTGCCCGGCGTCGTGCACGGCGACGAGGTCGTCCTCCTCGAGGAGGGCGAGGTGGCGCCGGACGGCGGCGGGCGTCAGCCCGAGCGTCGCGGCGAGGTCGGCAGCGCTCACGGGACCGGCGCTCGCGACGAGCTCGAGCACGCGCTCGCGCGTGCGACGGTCGGCGTCGGTGGCCGGGACGGTGCCGGGCGCCTGCCCGACCGCGGGGGTGGCAGCGCGCAGCGCGTCCGGTCGGACGGGTCCTGCGGCCATGCTCACCTCCCGTGGTGCGTCCCGTGGGCGCGCGTGCGCGTGGCGCGGCGTGACACGGGGCGACAGATCTGGAACCGATATAGACAACATGGTTGTTCCCTAATTGCCCGAACGCAAGCAAGGCGACCCTCAGACCGCCCCCTGGGTGCCGAGATGTGGCGTACGCGACACCCGTGCGGTCCGGGCCGGGCCCGGGTCCTGAGCGGCAGACCCGCCCCCTACAATCGGCCGGGTGCCCGCCCCCGCCGTGCTCGTGCACGACCTCGTCAAGCGCTACGACGGTCGTGCCGTCGTCGACGGCGTGTCCCTCACCGCCGAGCGCGGCGCGATCACCGCGGTGCTCGGCCCCAACGGCGCCGGCAAGACCACGACCGTCGAGTGCTGCGAGGGCCTGCGCTCCCCCGACGCCGGGCGCGTCGAGGTCCTCGGCCTCGACCCCCTGACCGACGCGCGCGACCTGCGCCCGCGCGTCGGCGTCATGCTCCAGGACGGCGGGCTCCCGACGGGCGTGCGCGCCCTGGAGATGCTGCGGCACGTCGCCTCCATGTACGCGCGGCCGCGCGACGTCGGCGAGCTCACCGAGCGCCTGGGGCTGGAGAGCTTCGCGCGCACGACCGTGCGACGGCTGTCCGGCGGGCAGCGGCAGCGCCTCGCGCTCGCCGCGGCGATCGTCGGGCGCCCGGAGGTCGTCTTCCTCGACGAGCCGAGCGCGGGCATGGACCCGCAGAGCCGGCACGCCGTGTGGGAGCTCGTGCGCGAGCTGCGCGCGGAGGGCGTCGGCATCGTCCTCACGACGCACCTCATGGACGAGGCGGAGGACCTGGCCGACCACGTGTACGTCGTCGACCACGGCAAGGTCATCGCCGCGGGCGCGACGCGCGACCTGCTCGAGACCGGGGCCGACGGCGAGGCGGACCGCACCGTGCGCTTCGAGGCCACCCCCGGGCTCGGCCTCGACGGCCTGAGCCAGGCCCTCGCCGGGGCGGGCCTGCCCGACGGCGCGGGCGCACCCGCCGCGTGGAGCGTCGCCGAGCCGCAGCCCGGCTCGTACACCCTCACCGGGCCCGCCGACCCCGCGACGCTCGTGGCGCTGACGACGTGGCTCGCCGCGCGCGGCGTCCTCGCCTCGCGCGTCACGGTGGGCCGCCGCACGCTCGAGGACGTGTTCCTCGACCTCACGGGACGGCACCTGCGATGAGCGCGACCTCGACGACCACGTCGGAGACCCAGGACCCGAGCCAGACCCCGAGCACGGAGCTCGCCGCTCCCGCGTGGCGCCGCGTCGTCGCCCAGACGGCGTTCGAGACGCGCATGATCCTGCGCAACGGCGAGCAGCTCCTCGTCACGATCATCCTGCCCGTCATGCTCCTGCTCGGGCTGGTGCTCACGTCGTTCGTCGACCTCGACACGGGCGGCGCGACGCGCGTCGACTTCGTGACGCCCGGCGTCCTCGCGCTCGCCGTGATGTCGACGGCGTTCACGTCGCAGGCCATCGCGACCGCGTTCGACCGCCGCAACGGCGTGCTGCGCCTCATGTCGACCACGCCCCTGGGCCGCGGCGGCCTGCTCGCCGGGAAGGTGCTCGGCGTCCTCGCCGTCGAGGTCGTACAGGTCGTCGTCATCACGGCCGTCGCGCTCGCGCTCGGCTGGCAGCCCGACCCCGCCGGGATCCCCGCGGCCCTGCTCGCCGTGCTGCTCGGGACGGCGGCGTTCACGTCGCTCGCGATGCTGCTCGCCGGGACGCTGCGCGCCGAGGGCGTGCTCGCCGTCGCGAACCTCGTGCTCGTGCTGCTCACCGTCGGCGGTGGCGTCCTCGTCCCGGCCGACCAGCTCCCCGGCCCGCTCGAGCACGTCGCGCTCCTGCTGCCGTCCGGGGCGCTGGGCGAGGCGATGCGCGGCGCGCTGCTCGACGGCGCCGTGCCGCCCTTCTCCGTCGTCGTGCTGCTCGGCTGGACCGCGGCGCTCGGCTGGGGCGCGGGCAAGCTCTTCCGCTGGACCTGAGGTCCGGGCGCATCTCACACGCGCTGGGTTCCGGGGCTGCACGGTCGTCCCGATACCGTGGGACCGTGAGCACCCCGCCCCCCGCGCTCGACCCCGCTCCCGCCGACAGCCCCGCAGGCGCCGCCGCCGGTGGCGGCGCCGCACGACCGGACCGGCTCGCGCCGCTGCGCCGCTGGACCCGGCCGGTGCTCGTCGCGAACCTCGTGGCGCAGATCGGCATCATCGTCACGGGCGGCGCCGTGCGGCTCACGGGTTCGGGGCTCGGGTGCTCGACCTGGCCGCAGTGTGAGCCGGGCCAGTTCGCCGCGAAGTTCCACCCCGAGACGACGTACCACCAGTTCGTGGAGTACGGGAACCGCACGCTCACCGGGGTGCTGAGCGTCATCGCGATCGCCGCGCTGGTGCTCGTGTGGACGGACCGGTCCCGCGTCCTGTCCTACCGGCTCCTCGGCGCCGTCCCCCTGCTCGGCGTCGCCGCGCAGGCGGTCATCGGCGGCGTGATCGTCCTGCTGCACCTGCACCCAGGGTGGGTGTCGCTGCACTTCGTCGTCTCGGCCGCGCTCGTCTCCGTCTCGCTGCTCCTCCTGCACCGGTCCGGGGAGGGCGACGGGCCGCCCGTCCCGACGGTCGCCCCGCGCTCGCGCACGCTCGCCTGGACCCTGTACGGGCTGACGGCGCTGATCGTCGTCCTCGGCGTCGTCGTCACGGGGGCGGGCCCGCACAGCGGCGACGAGGAGGTCGGGTACCGCCTCGCCGTCGACCCGGCGCTCATGAGCAAGATCCACGCGTGGGCCGTGTGGGTGTTCGTCGCCGTCCTCGTCGCCTACCTCGTGAGCGTCCGTCGCGGCCCCGAGCAGGTGCGCCGCGCGGCCTGGATCCTGCTCGCCATCACGCTGGGGCAGGGCCTGATCGGGTACGTGCAGTACTTCACGGGCCTGCCGGCGCTCCTCGTCGGCCTGCACATGCTCGGCTCGGCGCTCCTCGTCGCCGGCTCGACGCGCGTCGTCCTCACGACCCGCACCCGCGCCTGAGCGGACGGTGGCCCGGGCCTGAGCGATCCGGGCCACCGCTGCGTCAGCGCACGTCAGGTGCCGGTCAGTTCCGGTCAGTGCCCATCAGCGCCAGAGCGCTGCGACGCGCTCCGCGAGCGCGGTGCCCCGCTCGTACCCGGCCTCGGCCGCGGCCGGCCGGAGCGACAGGTCCATGGCCTGCGGGCCGAACAGGTGGTCGGCCGCGGGGCCCGGGACGATCACCTCGACCTCGCTCCCCCGTGCGCGCAGCTCGTCGACCTGCACGGCGAGCTGCAGGCCCCAGTCCAGTGGCGCGCGCGTCCTGCCCCCGAACGGCGACAGCACGAGCACCCGCCGGTGCCCGACCGCCAGGTCCGCGTTCTCGTTGCGGCGGTAGCCGCCGTCGAGGTACTGCCGCTCCCCGATCCGGTAGGCGAACCCGCTCGCGCAGCTCGCCGCGACGGCATCGACGAGGTCGACGCCGCTGTGCCGGTCGAAGACGGCGGGCTCGCCGGTCCGCGCGTCGACGGCCGTGAGCAGCAGCGACCGGCCGGGCCAGGACGGGTCGGGCAGGCGCGCACCGACGGTCGCCCGCCACCGCGACCGGACCGCCTCGTCCGACGCCCCGGGCAGCGCGAGCGCTGCCGCCCCGAGCCTGCGGCGCATGTCGGCCGCGTCCTGGGCACCGGCGATGATCGCGGCCGTCCGCGCCATCTGGTCCGCCGCCTGCCGCGTGCGGTCCCCGCCCGCGTCCGGGCCGCCCGGCCCCGCGGGCGGGCGCGTCGGAGCGACCAGCGCGGCGGCGTACAGCTCCGTGGGCGTCGCGCCGGCGAGCTGCGCCGCCGTCGTCGAACCGGCCGACGTCCCGACGGTCAGGTCGGCCGTCGTGGACACGTCCAGCCCGGCGTCGGCCAGACCGGCGACGACGCCGATCAGCCACGCGTTGCCGGTGGACCCGCCGCCCCCGAGCACGAGGGCGCGCTCACCCGTCGTCGGGACCGGATCGGACGGCTGGAGGTCAGGTACCGGAAGGCCTACGGCCGAGATGCCCGGTGCAGAAGAAGGTGTGGTGGTGTTCATGGGAGTCGCCTCTCGCGATGATGCGGCGAGCGCTCCCGACGACGACTACGGCCGTCGCGCGATCGTGGGCAGCGAGGGAGCGCCCGGTACGGACACAGCGTTCACGGGACTCACCCCCTCGGCTCGGTTCACGATCGGCCCCGACGCTAGCACGCCGGCCCGCCCCGACCCACGGCCTTTGCCGCCGTCGGGAGGACGTTCACCGGGCGGGTCTCAGGCCCGCGCGGCACGAACCGCACCTGCCGAAAGAGAGCCGTCGTCGCACTGGGTAGAGCCGTGGTGGACCGGGGTAGAGCCGTGTCTGCAGATGGAGGGCCGTGGTCTGCCGAGGAAGAAGCCCAGGCCGTGCCCGACGAGTCGGTCGCCCCGACGGTCGGACCCACCCGTGGGCCAGCACGGCACAGGCTGGCCGACACCGCGGGCAGTCGCCCGAGGTGAGCGGAGACCAGGGCGAGACGACGCCGGTCGGGGTGGGTGGTGGTGCCGCGTCGTGGCGGGCCTGG
>NZ_JBGNYC010000081.1:0-13453 GCF_051844275.1 Cellulosimicrobium sp. CpK407 | reverse complement strand
GGTCGGCGTCGGGTCCGGGGTCGGCGTCGGGTCCGGGGCGGGCACGGAGCCGCTCGCCCCGGAGTAGAGCGTCGCGACCTCGGCGCCGGTGAGTGCGCGGTCGTACAGCCGGACGGAGTCCACGGCGCCCTTGGTGGCCCGCGTGCCGTTGGACTCGGCCCCGATGCCCAGCGGGAGCGAGCTCGTCCCGATGCTCGCCGGTCCGGCCTTCGAGGCCTGCTCGACCCCGTTCACGTAGATCCGCATGCCGGTGCCGTCGTACGTCCCGACCAGGTGCACCCACGTGCCGTCCGTCGGGTACGTCGAGGTGGCGTCGACCCGGTACGTGTCCCCCGACGACGCGTGGTTGAGCCGCAGGAACGGCTTGCCCCCGCTCGCGAGCCCGAGCTCGTAGCCATCGGTCGTCCCCTGCGCGGCCTTCTTCACCACGTACTGCGTCGCGAGCTGCTCCGGCCGCACCCACGCGGCCACCGTCATCCGCGTCGTGAGGTCGAGGGTCGACGCGTCGGGCACGCGGACGTAGCCGGTCACGCCGTCGGACCGTACCGCGGTCCCGCTCCGGCCCGGGACCCAGGTGGCCGCACCGACCAGGGAACCGGTGTTCGCCCAGCCCGAGGCGTCCGCCGTCGAGAGCCCCTGGCCCTCGTCGAGGTCCCACGCTCCCACGAGCCCGTCCGGGGAGGTCACCGCCACCCGGACCGTCGCCGGGGCCGACCACTGCCCGCCGGCACCGACCCGGAACGTGAAGGAGTCCGCGCCCGCCGAGGCCCCCGGCGTGTAGGTGAACGCGCCGGTGGACGTGCTCGTCAGCGCGACCGTCCCGCGCGTGGGCGGCGTGACGACCTGGAACTGCGGGGTCGCGCCCTGGGGCACCGTGGCCGCGAGCGTGCCGGAGACCGGCTGGCCCAGCGCCGTCGTGACCGCGACGTCCTGCGCGACGGGGGCCGGCGTGGGCTGTGTCGTCCCGCCCTGGAACAGGGTCGTCACCTCGGCCGCCGACAGCGCCCGGTCGTACAGGCGGACCCCGTCGACCGCACCCTTGACGGGTCGGTAGCCGTTGCCCTCGGCGCCGATGCCCAGGGGCGACGTGTTCGTGCCGATGCTCGCGGGGCCCGGCTTCGACGCCTGCTCGGCGCCGTTCACGTAGATCCGCATGCGCGTCCCGTCGTACGTCCCGACGAGGTGCACCCAGGTGCCGTTCGTGGGGTAGGACGACGTCGCGTTCACCCGGTAGGTGTCGCCCGAGCTGTTCTCGTTGAGGCGCAGGAAGGGCTTTCCGTTGCTCGCGAGCGCCAGCTCGAACCCGTCCGCGGCGTCGTTCGTGGCCTTCTTCACCACGTACTGGGTCGCGGCCTGCTCCGGGCGCACCCATGCAGCGACCGTGAGCCCCGTGCTGACGTCGAGAGCCGCCGAGTCCGGGACCCGGACGAGACCTGTCGCGCCGTCCGAACGCACGGCGGACCCGGAGACCCCGGGGACCCACGACGACCCGCCGACGAGCGTCCCGCCGTTGCCCCACCCGGAGGAGTCGGTGGTCACGAGCCCCTGACCCTCGTCGAGGTTCCAGGCACCGACCAGACCGTCCGCGGACGACACGCGCACACCCACGGTGGCAGGAGCCGACCACAGTCCTCCGTTGCCCACACGGAACGTGAACGAGTCGAGCCCGCTCGCGGCCCCGGCGCGGTAGGTGAACGCGCCCGTGGTGGTGTCGAACGCCGTCAGGGTGCCCGCCGTCGGCTGCGTGACGACCTGGAACGTGAGGGGGTCGTCGGTCGTCGCCTGCGCGCCGAGCTTCCCGCTGACCGTGCCGCCGACCGTCGTCGCGACCGTCGAGTCCTGCGCCGTCGGTGCACCAGCCGGCGTCCAGGCGAGGCGCGCCGCACGCGCCGTCGTGGCCGAGGCCGCCATCACCAGCACCTCGCCGGGGACGTTCGACTTCGTCGCGGTGGCGTTGTTCCACGAGCCCTCGAGCACCGTCTCGGCCGCTCCGGAGAAGTCGGGAGAGAGCCGGGAGGTCTCCTTCACGAGGATGTCGTCGAGGTTGGTGCTGCGCGTGTACACGACGCGGAGACGGTCGGTGACGTCGTCGACAACGACGATGCCGCGCGTGCCGATCCGGTCGACCTCGTACAACGGGTCCCATGCGCCGTCGGGATGACGGACCAGGAGGCCGATGACAGTCTTGTCGGCCGAGTTGTACGACGTCTTCACGGCCGCGTAGAACGTCCCGTCGTCGGCCACGGCGACGTTGAGGTGGTCGTCCGCCATGCCACCGCCGACCGGGAGCGCGGACCCCGCCGCGGGGACCTCGTCGGCCGTCCACGTCGAGGGGGACGCGCCGTCGACGTGCGTCCGGAACCCGAACCGCTGGGTGTTCTGGTTGGACCACAGCACCCCGACCTTCTTGCCCGGCATCGCGGTGACGACGGCGATGTCGTCGTCCGTGATCCCCGACGCGACCGTGACCGGTGCCGAGAACGAGGCGTAGGGCGCGTCGCTCCAGCGCACCTGCACCTGGCTCGCCGTGTCCCAGGCGACCCACATGCGGCCGGTCGAGTCGATGTCGATGGTCGCGGTCTCGCTGCCGGGTAGCGAGACGGCCGTCGCGCCGGCGCGCGCGGCCCACGGGACGTAGGCGTTCGACTGCGGGTCCCGCTGGATCGAGACGAGGGTCGTGGTCGGCCCGTGGAGCAGCACGTGCGCGACGTCGCCGACGGCCTTGACGTCCGCGCGCACGTCGGTGCGCTCGGAGATGCGCGTGACGTTCGTCCAGGTCTTGGCCACCGCGTCGTACCGCCAGACCCACGTGCCCGCGGGCGACGTGCTGGCCGAGGCGAGCACCGCCCACCACGTGCCGCCCGCGGACCAGAGCTTCGACTGGGGCTTCTCGCCCGTGTTCCCCGTGAGGGGGATGCCGGTGGACGTGACCGCCGCCGCCGCGGGCTCCTCCGGGAGCGCCGCGTCCGCCGGTGCGGGCGGCTGCCACGACAGGGTCAGCAGCCCAGGGTCGGGCGACTTGGCGGAGACCTCGACGAGGTACTCCTCGCCCGCGGTCGCGTCGAAGGTCACCGACGAGGTCCGGACGTCACCCTCGTCGTCGTTCGTCGCGACGGGAGCGCTCGTCGCCGTGCCCGGGTAGACCGTGAGCACGGTGTCGAGCTCGCTACCGTGCGTCGAGAACGTGATGGGACCGCTCGTCGGGGCCGTCCACCGCCACCACATCGACGAGGCGGACACGTCCGGTCCCTCGGGGCCGGACTGGTCGGGGGCGAAGTTCGCCGCGACCTCCTGGCCGACGGCACCGCCGATCGCGACGCTCTCGGCCTCGGTGTCGCCGACGACGTCGATGAGCTGCGAGGTCCCGGCACCGCCGGGGGCCCCGGGGAGCGCCACCCCGATGCCCACGAGCACGAGCGCACCCGCCACCGCGCCGGCCGTCGCGACGAACCATCGCCGACGCGTGGCCCCGGACGGTCGAGGATCGTGTGTGCTGTGCGGCATGTGGTGCGTCCTGCTTCTCGCGTGTGCTCGTCGAGACTGCGGCGACACCGCGTGACCGCCGCCCCCTGCACGCACCCTCAGGCGAATCGAACCACTCCTGGAGCGTCGAGGGCGACCTCCCGTCCGGAAGTTCACCCGCCGCGGGCGTCCCCGGCGACCGGTTGGTGCCCCCTGTCCGTCATTTCACCCCCACGGCCCGGCCGTCCGGCGCGCCCGGCGGAGTAGCGTGGGCCGACACCCAGACCGTCTCCTACGGAGGACCTCGATGCGCATCTCGGTGGTCGGTTGCGGGTACCTCGGCGCCGTGCACGCGGCCAGCATGGCGTCCCTCGGGCACGACGTCGTCGGCGTGGACGTCGACTCCGACAAGGTCACCGCGCTCACCGCGGGCCAGGCCCCGTTCTTCGAGCCCGGACTACCCCGGCTCCTCGAGCAGGAGGTCGGCAGCGGCCGCCTGTCCTTCACGACGGACGTGTCGCGCGCGGCCGGGGCGCGGGTCCACTTCGTGTGCGTCGGCACACCGCAACGGCAGGGCGAGTACGCGGCGGACCTGCGCTACGTCGACGCAGCGGTCGAGTCGCTCCTTCCGCACCTGTCCCCGGGCGACCTCGTGGTCGGCAAGTCCACGGTCCCCGTGGGGACCGCCGCGCGTCTCGCCGCGCGCGTCCGCGAGGCCCAGCCCGGGGCGCGCCTCGTGTGGAACCCGGAGTTCCTCCGCGAGGGTCACGCCGTCCAGGACACGCTCCACCCGGACCGCCTCGTGTACGGCGTCGAACCGGGCGACGACGGCACATCGGAGGGCGTCCTCGACGAGGTCTACGCGAGCGTCCTCGCGGACGGGACGCCGAAGGTCGTCACCGACTTCGCGACGGCCGAGCTCGTCAAGGTCGCCGCGAACTCGTTCCTCGCGACCAAGATCTCGTTCATCAACGCCATGGCCGAGCTGTGCGAGGCCACCGGGGGCGACGTCACGGTCCTCGCCGACGCGATCGGGCACGACGCCCGCATCGGGCGCAGCTTCCTCAACGCCGGTCTCGGGTTCGGGGGCGGGTGCCTGCCCAAGGACATCCGCGCGTTCATGGCCCGTGCGGGAGAGCTGGGCGTCGACCAGGCGCTGTCGTTCCTGCGGGAGGTCGACTCCATCAACATGCGTCGACGCGTGCGGATGGTCGACCTCGCGCGCGAGGTGTGCGGCGGGTCGATCGTGGGCCGCAACGTCGCGGTCCTCGGCGCCGCCTTCAAGCCCGACAGCGACGACACGCGGGACTCCCCCGCGCTCAACGTCGCGATGCAGATGCACCTCCAGGGCGCGCACGTCGTCGTCACGGACCCCCGCGCGATGGAGAACGCGCGGCGCACCGCGCCGGAGCTGAAGTTCGCGGCGTCCGTCGAGGAGGCGGCGCAGGAGGCCGACGTCGTGGTGCTGCTCACGGAGTGGCGCGAGTACCGCGACCTCGATCCTCGCGCGCTGGGCGAGCACGTCGCGCACCGGCGCGTCCTGGACGGCCGCAACGCGCTCGACCCCGCCGTCTGGCGCGACGCGGGCTGGACGTACCGCGCGCTCGGGCGCCCCTGACTGCGCGGCCACGACGGCGACGTCTGCCGGCCACGCGCCTCAGCTCGTTGCCGCCGCCGTCGCCGCGACCGTGGCGCCCACGAGGATCGCCGCGGTGACCTCCTCGACGTAGGCGCGCACCGCCTCGCTCGCCCAGCTCTGCCGCGCGATCTCCCGCGCACGGGCGTCGACGGCGCGGCGCCGCGGCCCCGTCGCCTCGTGCCCGGCGTCGGCCACGGCCGGTGCGCCGGGCGCCCCGCCCGCCGCGAGCACCCGGCCCGCCTGCCCGGTCGCCGCGAGGATCGCGACCAGGGCGGCCGTCCGCAGGTCCGGCGCACCGCCGTCGACCAGGACGCGCCACAGGTCGGCCCGCACGCCCTCCTCGTGGCGCGTGTCCGCCGCGGGCCAGCGCGTGGTCGGGAAGATCCCGAGCACGCGGCCCTCCTCACGTCGCAGGACCCCGCGCTCGGCGAGCGAGGCGATCGCGCGGGACGCCGGCCTGAGCTTCGCGAGGGGCGCCACGAGCGCCTTGGGCTTCGACCCCTCGCGCGACCGCACGACGGTCAGCGCCTCGTCGAGCAGCGCGTTGCCGGTCGGGGACGCGTCCCGCACGACGATGCGGCCGATCCGCCCGCCGTCGCCGTCGCCCGCGAGGTCCGCGCGCCCCAGGAGCGCCAGCTCGACGAGGAGCGCCCCCGCGGCGACCTGCTCGCGGTACGAGGCGTCGACGACGGCCTTCCCGGTCACGTCGT
The DNA here is from genome assembly GCF_051844275.1 of Cellulosimicrobium sp. CpK407. Classification (NCBI taxonomy): domain Bacteria; kingdom Bacillati; phylum Actinomycetota; class Actinomycetes; order Micrococcales; family Promicromonosporaceae; genus Cellulosimicrobium; species Cellulosimicrobium sp. CpK407. The sequence goes on along the minus strand of NZ_JBGNYC010000081.1, from coordinate 7,642 downwards.
CGAGCGTGAGCAGCAGGTAGTCCTCGAGGATGAGCATGGTCCTCACGCTACGGCGCGCACCGGCCGGGGACACCTGCCTTTTGTCATGGCCGAGGCGTGCGAGGCGCACGGTCGCCCGCTGCGCGACGTCAGTCCGCGAGCTCCCAGCGGACGGTGACGCTCGCACGGACCTCCTGCGTGCCGGGCTCGACGACGAGCGCGTCGCTCGCGGCCTTGGCAGCCATCAGGCGCGGCACCGGGCCGGGCCCGCCGACGTCCTCGCGGACCTCCACGACCGGGCCGAGCGAGCGGCCCGCGAGCCGGGCGTACTGCTCCGCGCGCGCACGGGCGTCGGCGAACGCGGCGTCGCGCGCCGCGACGGCGAGCGGGCCGGGGTCGCCGACGGCGAGGCTCGTCGAGTCGAGGCGCGCGACGGGACCCGCCGCGTCGAGCGCGGCGCGGACGATCTCGCCGCACGCCGCGACGTCGCGCACGGTCGCGCGCAGGGTGAGCCGTGCCGTCGTGCGCGGGCCGTCGTCGCGCTGCTCCGTCCACGTCGACGTCTGGGACGTGCGCACGTCCGCGGCGTCGACGCCCGCCGCGACGAGCGCGTCACGCGCCGCGGCGAGCCCCGCGTTCGCCCGGTCGAGGGCCTCCTGGACGCCGGGCGCGCTCGACTCCGCGCCCAGCTCGACGACCGCGACGTCCGGTGCCGCGGTCACCGCCCCCTGACCGGTGGTCGTCACTCCCGAGCCGCCCACGACCCCTCCCGTCAGCTGTTGCCGTCGAAGAGCGAGGTGACCGACCCGTCGTCGAACACCTCGCGGATGGCGCGCGCGACGAGCGGCGCGATGGAGAGCACGGTGAGCTGCGGGAACTGCTTGTCCGCGGCGATGGGCAGCGTGTCGGTGATGACGACCTCGCTCGCCCCGCACTCGGAGAGGCGCTGCGCCGCCGGGTCGGACAGCACGCCGTGCGTCGCCGCCACGATGACCGACCGCGCCCCCGCGGCGAGGATGACGCGCACCGCCTCGGCGATGGTGCCGCCGGTGTCGATGAGGTCGTCGACCAGCACGCAGTCGCGGCCCTCGACGTCGCCCACGACGCGGTTGGCGACCGCCTGGTTCGGGCGCGTCACGTCGCGCGTCTTGTGCACGAACGCGAGGGGCCCGCCGCCGAGCTTCGCGGCCCACTGCTCGGCGACGCGGATGCGGCCGGCGTCCGGAGAGACGACCGTGACGTTCGACGTGTCGACGCGCGTGCGCACGTAGTCGGTGAGGATCGGCATCGCCCACAGGTGGTCGACCGGGCCGTCGAAGAAGCCCTGCGTCTGGGCGGCGTGCAGGTCGACGCTCATGAGGCGGTCCGCGCCCGCGGCGGTGAACAGGTCGGACATGAGGCGGGCCGAGATCGGCTCGCGGCCGCGGTGCTTCTTGTCCTGGCGGGCGTAGCCGTAGAACGGCTGGACGACCGTGATGGTCCGGGCCGAGGCGCGCTTGGCCGCGTCGACCATGAGCAGCTGCTCCATGATCCACTGGTTGATCGGCGCGGTGTGGCTCTGGAGGATGAAGACGTCGGCGCCGCGCACCGACTCGCCGAACCGGACGTAGATCTCGCCGTTCGCGAAGTCGTACGCGGTGGTGGGCAGCAGGTCGATGCCCAGCTCCCGCGCGACGTCGTTGGCCAGCTCGGGGTGCGCGCGCCCCGAGGCGAGGACGAGGGACTTCTCCCCGTTGCCGGCGATCGTGCTGCTCATACCAGTGGGTTCCTTCGGTGGTGTTTCCGGGTGCGGGGTAGGTCTGAGGAGGTCTCGGCCGGTCGCGGTCAGTCTGCCGTGGTCGCGGGGCGACCGCCACGCAGCGCCTCGAGCGTGTGCTCCAGCTCGGGCCCGGGCGGCGGCGGGGTCGGGCGCTCGGCGGTCGCGGCGGCGCTCTGGTCCGCGAGCTGCGCCTGGGCCTGCGCACCGAGCGGCGGCGCCTCGGGGTCGCTCGCGCGCGCGGCGGCCGCGGCGTCGGCCGCCGGGGTGCCGGGGCGGCGGCGCTCGACCCAGCCCTCGATGTTGCGCTGCTGCCCGCCGCTCACCCCGAGCGCACCCGCGGGCACGTCGCGGCGGATGACCGAGCCGGCGGCGGTGTAGGCGCCGTCGCCCACGGACACCGGCGCGACGAACATGTTGTCCGCGCCCGTGCGCGCGTGCGAGCCGATCACCGTGCGGTGCTTGTGGACGCCGTCGTAGTTGACGGTGACCGACGCGGCGCCGATGTTCGTGTGCTCGCCGATCGTCGCGTCCCCCACGTAGGACAGGTGCGGGATCTTGGAACCCTCGCCGATCTCCGCGTTCTTCGTCTCGACGAACGTGCCGATCTTGCCCTGGGCGCCGAGGACGGTGCCGGGCCGCAGGTAGGCGAACGGGCCGACGGACGTGCCCGCCCCCAGGACCGCGAGGCTGCCGTGCGTCCGGGTCACCGTCGCGCCCGCGCCGACCTCGGTGTCGGTGAGCGTCGTGTCCGGACCGATCGTCGCGCCCTCGGCGACGACCGTCGCCCCGTGGAGCTGCGTGCCGGGGAGCAGGGTCACGTCGCGCGCGAGCTCGACGTCGACGTCGACCCACGTCGTCGCCGGGTCGACGACGGTCACGCCCTCGCGCATCCAGTCCTCGAGGATCCGGCGGTTGAGCTCCGCGCGCAGCGTCGCGAGCTGCACGCGGTCGTTGACGCCCTCGACGATCGTCGGGTCCGCCGAGACGAGCGCCCGGACCGTGCCGCCCTCGGCGCGCGCCGCCGCGACGACGTCCGTCAGGTAGACCTCGCCCTGCGCGTTGTCGCGGCCGAGCGTGCCCAGGCCGCGCCGCAGGACCGCGGCGTCGAACACGTAGATCGACGCGTTGACCTCGCGGATCGCGCGCTCGTCGGCCGACGCGTCCTTGTGCTCGACGATCCGCTGCACGTCGCCCGACCCGTCGCGCACGACGCGCCCGTAGCCGGTCGCGTCCTCGAGCTCGGTCGTCAGCATCGTCACCGCGTTGCCGTCCACGACGTGCGCGGCGAGGAGCTGGGCGAGCGTGCCGCCGTCGAGCAGGGGGGTGTCGCCCGCGGTCACGACCACGGGGCCCTCGAGCCCGTCGCCGAGGCCGCGCCCCTCCTCGCCGTCGGGCACGCCGTGCAGCAGCGCCTGCGCGTGGGCCTTGGCGTCGAGCGCGGCGAGCGCGCACTGCACCGCGCGCCCGGTGCCGGGGATCTCGTCCTGGTCCACGACCACCGCGTCCGGGTCGACCGAGAGGGCGTGCTCGGCGACGCGGTCGCGCTCGTGCCGCACGACGACGGCGAGCCGCGCCGGGTCGAGCGAGCGCGCCGCGACGAGCACGTGCCCGAGCAGGCTGCGCCCCGCGAGCGTGTGGAGCATCTTCGGGGTGGACGACTTCATCCGCGTGCCCTCGCCGGCGGCGAGGACGATCACGGCAGCGGGGGCGACGGCGGGGTCGGTTCCCTGCTGAGCTTCCATGGGTGTTCCCCTCGGGATCGGTGGCACGAGCTCCGCCCCCAGGACTCGAACCTGGACCAAGGGCACCAAAAACCCTTGTGCTGCCGATTACACCAAGGCGGATCGGACCCGGCGACGCTCGCGCCCGGTGCGTTCCCGGGCCACGACGGGCGGGGTGGGTCCGGGAACAGTCTGCCAGGTCGCTCCCCGTGCCCGACGCCGGTCGTGCCCGTCTCGTCCGGTCCGCACCCCGGTCCCCGCTCACCGTGGTAGTTGCCTGCGCCACACCCGTGCGCGTGCGCACGCGGGGCGCGGCGGCGGGTGCACGGCATGATGGACCCCGTGGCCGAGTCCAGACGCACCCCCCGATCCCGCATGACCGCGAGCCAGCGGCGCGAGCAGCTGCTCGCCGTGAGCCGCGGGCTCTTCGCCGAGAAGGGGTTCGAGGGGACGAGCGTCGAGGAGATCGCCGCGCGCGCCGAGGTGTCCAAGCCCGTCGTGTACGAGCACTTCGGCGGCAAGGAGGGCATCTACGCCGTCGTCGTGGACCGCGAGGTCCAGGCGCTCACGGCGGCGCTCTCCGGCGCGCTCGACGAGGGCGGCCACCCCAAGGTCCTGCTCGAGCGCACCGCGCTCGCGCTCCTGTCCTACATCGAGGCGTCCGAGGACGGGTTCCGCATCCTCGTGCGCGACTCCCCCGTCGCCCAGGCCACGGGGACGTTCTCCAGCCTCATCGGCGACGTCGCGACCCAGGTCGAGCACCTGCTCGCCCACCAGTTCCGCACGCGCGGTCTCGACCCGAAGGTCGCGCCCATCTACGCGCAGATGCTCGTCGGCATGGTCGCGCTCACCGGGCAGTACTGGCTCGACGTGCGCTCGCCCAAGAAGACCGAGGTCGCGGCGCACCTCGTCAACCTCGCGTGGAACGGCCTCGCGGACATGGAGAAGCGCCCGCACCTCATCACGACCAAGTCCTGACGCGTCCGTCCACGGGGCGCCCGGGGAAACTTCTCCGAACCCGCGTCATGGCGCCCGGGCGCACCCGTCTCTCCTTGCGGAAGCACGAGACCGACGAAGCGGGGGCACTTCATGCACGGGCACGACCGGTCCACCGACCGCACGCACGAGGACCGTCGGGACGAGATCCGTCCCACGGTCTGGGGGTACTCGACCTGGACGACGGCGCGCTGCCTCCACGGGGCCGTCGCCGGGGCGCCGGACCGCATCGTCCAGCGCACCGACGTGCTGGTCCCCGGCCTGACCCCCCGCGAGCTCGACCGGGTGCGGCGGCACGCCGAGTGGCACGCGTCGGTCGACGGCGTGCGCCTGGGGCTCGTCGCGGGCGCGGCGACCGCGATCGCCGCGGTCCTCGTCGGGCACGCCCTGGAGCCCGTCGCCCTCGTCCTCGTCGCCGCGGTCCTCGGCGTCTCGGCCGCGCTCCTCACGCGCGTCCTCCTGCACGTCGCCGGCCCCCGGCTCTCGCGCGTCGAGCGCCGGGCCCTGCGCGACGCCGTCGAGATCCGACGCGTGCGCATCGCGCCCCCGACGTCCGCGGGCATGCGCGTCCTCGTCGCGATGAGCGCCGTCGAGTCGGTCTCCGCGCGTCTCGACGAGCGGGAGGCCGCGATCGCGCGCGAGCTCCTCTGGGCCGCGCTCGACGCCGTCCGGCGCGACGACGTCGCCGACGTCGACCACGCGACCGGCGCGATGCTCCGCCTCACCGTGCGGGCCGCGCGCTCCCCCCTGCCGCCCGTGCGCGACGAGCACCGGGGCTGAGCGCCCGCCCCGGTCCCGGGGACGGCCCGCCCGGGCCGTCGGGTGGGTGCAGGACGTGACATCTGTCCCGTGCCGGACGCGCGACCCCGTGGTTGTCTGGGGCGCATGGCGACACTCGAGATCGACTCGCTGACCAAGACCTACGGCGACGTGCGCGCCCTGCGCGGGACGTCGTTCGACGTGCGCGCCGGGGAGATCTTCGGCTTCGTCGGCTCCAACGGCGCCGGCAAGACCACGACCATGCGCATCGTCCTCGGCGTGCTCGCCGCCGACGGCGGCGAGGTGCGCTGGGACGGGCGGCCGATCGACCTCGCCGCGCGGCGGCGCATCGGCTACATGCCCGAGGAACGCGGGCTCTACCCGCGCATGAAGGTCGGCGAGCAGCTCGTCTACCTCGCGCGGCTGCACGGGCTGTCCGCCGCCGAGGCGAAGGACGCGATGGAACGCTGGACCACGACCCTCGGCGTCGAGGCCCGCCGCGGCGACGAGGTGCAGAAGCTCTCGCTCGGCAACCAGCAGCGCGTCCAGCTCGCCGCCGCGCTCACCCACGATCCCGAGCTGCTCGTGCTCGACGAGCCGTTCAGCGGGCTCGACCCCGTCGCCGTCGACGTCATGAGCAACGTGCTCCGCGACCGCGCCGAGGCGGGCGTCCCCGTCGTCTTCTCCTCGCACCAGCTCGACCTCGTGGAGCGCCTGTGCGACCGGGTCGGGATCATCAAGGACGGCGCGATGGTCGAGGTCGGCACGATCGACGAGCTCCGCCGGACCGAGACCGAGAGGTGGGTCGTGGACGGGCCGCCCGGGGCGACGTGGATCGGCGCCGTGCCCGACGCACGGGCCGTCAGCCTGGAGGGTTCCCGCACCGTCGTCGAGCTCGCGCAGGACGACCGGACCGCGGGCGACGGCGCCGCCGTCGACGGGGCGAGCGGGCGCGAGCAGGCCGTGCTGCGCGCGGCGCTCGCCGCCGGACCGGTGCACGAGTTCTCGCTCGTCCGGCCGTCGCTCACCGAGCTGTACCGCGACGTCGTGAGCGCCGAGGAGAAGCCGGCCGCCGCGGCCGCCGAGACCGTGGAGGTGGGGGCATGAGCACGGGGACCTCGTTGACGTCCTGGGGCGCGATCCGCCTCGTCGCGAGCCGCGAGATCATGACGCGGCTCCGCTCGAAGTCGTTCGTCTGGCTCACCGTGATCCTCGTCGGCGCGGTCGTGCTCGGCGGGCTCGTGCTCAACGCCGCGAGCTCGTCCGGCCCGACCGCCGAGCGCGTCGGCGTCACGCCGCAGACCGCCGCGCTCGCGGAGTCGATCGAGGCCACGGGCGGCACGCTCGGCACCGAGGTCGAGACCGTCGACGTCGCCGACGACGCCGCGGGCGAGGCCCAGGTGCGCGACGGCGACCTCGACGCCCTCGTCACCGGCTCCGCCGACGCGCCCACCGTCGTCGTGGACACCGAGCTCTCCCCCGGCCTCACGGCCGTCTTCACGACCCTCGCCCAGCAGACCGCGCTGTCCGACGCCGTCGCGAGCCTCGGCGGCGACCCCGCCCAGGTCGCGGGCGACATCGCGACCGCCGAGCCGACCGTCCGCACGATCGGCGAACCCAGCGAGTTCGACCCGACCCGCTACGTCACCGGCCTCGTCACCGGGATCCTGCTCTTCATGGCCATCATGATCAGCGGCCAGCTCATCGCGCAGGGCGTCGTCGAGGAGAAGACGAGCCGCGTCGTCGAGCTCCTGCTCTCGACCGTCCGGCCCTGGCAGCTCATGGCGGGCAAGGTGCTCGGGATCGGCCTGGTGGGGCTGGGGCAGGTCGCGCTCGTCGTGCTCGCGGGCGTCGGGACCGCGCTCGGCCTCGGCCTCGTCGACACGTCGACGATCGACCTCGGCACCGCGGCCGTCTGGGCGCTCGTGTGGTTCGTCGTCGGGTTCGTGAGCTACGCGCTCCTCATGGCCGGCCTCGGCGCGCTCGTCTCGCGCCAGGAGGACGTCGGCGCCGTCACGACCCCCGTCACGTTCCTCATGATCGTGCCGTACGTCGTGGGCATCTCCGTCGCGCCCTGGGCCCCGGACAACCCGCTCGTCGTGTGGCTGTCGTTCGTCCCGCTGTGCTCGCCGCTCCTCATGCCCGTGCGCATCGCGCTCGGCAGCGCCGAGACCTGGGAGGCGCTCCTCGCGCTCGGCCTCTCGCTCGCCGTCGTCCCCGTGCTCGTGTGGCTCGCCGCGAAGATCTACTCCAACGCGGTGCTGCGCACCGGCGCCCGCGTCCGGCTCAAGGACGCCCTCCGCACCACCTGACCCGGGGCCACGCGAGGTAGAACCGTGGTCGGCCGAGGTAGAGCCCTGGTCGGCCGAGGTAGAGCCGTGGTCGCGCGGGGTAGAGCCGTGGCCATGCCCGACGGCGTGTGGTCGCG
>NZ_JBGNYC010000080.1:0-14111 GCF_051844275.1 Cellulosimicrobium sp. CpK407 | reverse complement strand
GAGCGCCGTCGTCCACAGCCGGAGGGTCACGCCGGCATAGGTGAGCGCGAAGCTGCGCGTCATCCGGTCCTGGTGCGCGGCGACGTCGCCGCTGCGGACGGCGCGGAGGCCGCGCCACGTCGTCCACAGCCACAGGACGGCGAGCGCCCCGAAGCCGAGCGTCCCGACGACCCCGGCCTGGTTGACGGGCACGAGGACGAGCCCGGCCACACCGCCGACCGCGACGGCCGCGACGTAGACCCGACCCGTCCAGCGGTGCACGCCCGGGTGCCGGCGACGCAGCCCGGCCCAGAGCTGGAACGGGGCGCACACGAGCGCGACCCCGCCCGCGACGACGTGGGCGTAGAACGCGCCGAGCACGAACCCGGGTGCCCCGGCGTACGCGGCGGCGAGCCCGACGTCGTCGCGGGCCAGCGCGGGGAGAGACGCCGTGAGGTACGGCAGGACGGCGAAGGCGGCGATCGCGAGCGACGTGAGCGTCAGCGTCGCGACGGCGGTGCGCGCGCCCAGGGCGCGGGGGGCGACGGTCGCGGGGCGGACGAGCCGGGTGGCGGTCATGACGGCACCGAACCACGTCGGCCCGCCCCGGCGGATCCGGGAACGCCCTGGTCGTGGCCCTGACCCCTCCCTGAGCGGCACGCCGGAGCACCGCGGGTCCCCGCCCGACCGGATCGCGGACGCGCGCCGGCACGTCGAGCAGGGCGTACGGCGGGGACGGTCGTCGGCACCTCGACCGAGGTGCCGTTCGGGTCGCGACCGGACGCGGGTCGTCGGAGGCTGCTGGGGACGGTGCCCGGCGAGGAGAGGGAGAGACGTGGACGCGCGCACGGTGCTGGAGGACCTGTTCGGCCGGATCGGACCGACGACGACCCGCGCCGTCGACGGGCTCGGGGAGGACGCGCTGACCGCGCGCGTCGACCCCGGCGCGAACACGATCGCCTGGCTGGCGTGGCACCTCACCCGCGGCCAGGACGCGCAGGTCGCCGCCGCCGTCGGGCGGGAGCAGGTGTGGACGCGCGACGGCTGGGCACGCCGGTTCGACCTGCCGTTCGACGACCGCGCGACGGGGTACGGGCAGTCCGCCGCCGACGTCGGCCATGTGCGGGCGAGCGACGACCTCCTGCTCGGCTACGTGCACGCCGTCCAGGTCGAGTCCCACGACGTGCTCGCCGCGCTGACCGACGACGACCTCGACCGCGTCGTCGACGAGGCGTGGGACCCGCCCGTCACGCTCGGCGTCCGGCTCGTGAGCATCGCCGTGGACAGCCTCCAGCACGCGGGCCAGGCCGCCTACGTGCGCGGCGTCCTCGAGCGCACGGGTCGCGCCTGACGACACGCCCTCGTCGGCGCACGCCCGCGCGGGTCCCGTTCACGAGCGCTGCTCGAGCTCGTCCGCGACCACCGCCTGGAGCTCCGCCACGCTCGGCAGCGCCCCGCGCGCCTCGTCGGGCAACCCCTGGAGGTCCGCGACCGCGACGGGCGCGTTCGTGCTCGCCAGCGAGTAGCGGACGACGGCGCCGCTTCGGCCCGTGCAGAGCAGGATCCCGACGGTCGGGGCGTGGATCTCGTGCCGGCGGTACTGGTCGTCGACGATCGCGACGTAGGTACCGAGCTGACCGAGGTGGGCGGGCTCGAACGTCCCGACCTTCAGCTCGACGACGACGTAGCGCAGCTGCTCGACGTGGAAGAACAGCAGGTCGACGAAGAACTCGTCGACGGCGTCGCTCTCGTCGTCGGGGACGGTGAGCCGCACCTGCCGCCCGACGAACGCCATCCCGCGCCCGAGCTCGAGCATCGTCTCCTGGAGTCGGTCCATGAGCGCTTGCTCGACCTCGCGCTCGGCACGGGTCCGCACGAGGCCCAGGTGCTCGAAGACGTAGGGGTCCTTGACCATCGCCTGCGCGAGCTCCGAGTCCGCCGCGTCGAGCGCACCCGCGAAGTTCGTCGGCGCGGCGCCGAGAGCACGGCGCAGGTCCAGCTTGATGTGGTACTCGAGCATCCCGCGCGACCAGCCCTCGACCGCGGAGCGCTCGGCGTACCAGTCGCGGTCGTCGGTGGTCTTCAGACGACTCAGGAGCACCGTGACGTGGCCCCACGGAAGTTGTGCAACAGGCTGTTGCACAAATCCCGCGTCCGGCCACGTGAGCGCGAAAGTACGCATGTAGAGCAGGTTGCGACGCGACCAGCCGCGCTGGTCAGGGAACTCGCGCTGCAGGTCTGAAGCAAGTCGGTCGACGACCTTCGACCCCCAGCCCGCGGTGCGCTGGCGCTCGAGGATGTCGTGGCCGATCGACCAGTACAGCCGTAGCACCTCGGTGTTCGCGGCACGTGCGGCGCGGAACTGCGTCGCGCGCACGCGCGCCTTGAGGTCGGTCAGCAGCTCGGCGTACCCCGCCGGCTCGAGGTCGTCGTGCGGTGATGCCATGTCGTGTCCCCCTGACGGCTCGGCGCGCCCGCCCGACGCGTTGCGCCCGAACGTAGGGCATCGCGACTTTGCGCTGTCAAGGGGTCGTGCGGACGACTCAGTGGCGCGTCGGGATCGCCTCCGCGAACCAGGACGTGATCGTCGTGGGGTGGGTGATCGCCGTGCCGACGCACACGCTGAACGCACCCCGGGCCATCGCCTCGGCGGCCTGCGCAGGGCTGTGGACACGACCCTCGACGACGACGGGCAGCGAGCACGCCGCGACCACCTCGTCGACGAGCTCGAGGTCCGGTCCGGAGGTCTTCGGCCGCTCGCCCGTGTACCCGGCGAGCGTCGTGCCGAGCAGGTCCACGCCTGCGTCCTGCGCGGCGAGCGCGTCGTCGAGCGACCCGCAGTCCGCCATGACGAGCACGTCGGCCGTCTCCCGCAGGCCCGCCACGGTCTCGGCGAGCGTGAGCCCGTCGGGCCGGGGCCGGCGCGTGCCGTCGAGCGCGACGACGTGCGCCCCCGCGTCGGCCACGGCGCGGGCGTGCCGCAGCGTCGGGGTGATGAAGACTCCGCCGTCGCCGTCCTTCCACAGCCCGACGACGGGCACGTCCACCGCGGCGACGACCGCCGCGACGTCGTCCAGACCCTGCGCGCGCACCGCGGCCGCTCCCCCGGCGACGACGGCGCGCGCCATCTGGGCGGTCGTGCGCGGGTCGCGCAGAGGTTCGCCGGGGTAGGCCTGGCACGAGACGGTGAGTCGTCCACGCATCGCGCCGAGGACGCGCTCGCGCGTCCAGCGCGTCCGCGCCTCGTGGGGTCTGGTCATGCCGTCGTCCTCTCTCGGTGGATCGTCTCGGGCAGCCCGCCGGGTCCCGCCCCGTGCTCGTCGTCGGACGGGCCGACGAGGCTCCACGCTCCGCGCGCCGCCCCGACGATCGCCGCCGCGTTGCCGAGCGTCGCGGGCCGCAACGGGAGGTCGGCGAGCACGTCGACGACCTCGGCGCGCAGCGCGTCCTCCAGCGCCGACCACCACAGGTCGCCCGCGCCCGCCAGACCGCCGCCGACCACGACGACCTCCGGGTCGAGCACGGTCACGACCCCGGCGACCGCACGGCCCACGGCCCCCGCCGCGTCCCGCACCACCGACGCGGCGAGCTCGTCGCCGGCCTCCGCGCGCGCGACGACGTCGCGCGTGTCCGGGCTCGCCGCGTCGCCGCCGAGCGCGAGGTAGCGACGGTGGATCGCCGGTCCCGCGCCGATCGCCTCGAGGTGGCCGGCCCGGCCGCACGGGCAGCGCAGGAGCTCCGCGCCGGGGACCGGCACGTGGCCCAGCTCCCCGGCGACGTGGTGCGCCCCGCGCAGGGGACGCCCGTCGAGCACGACGGCGCCCCCGACGCCCGTCCCGACCGCGACGAGCAGCGCGCTGCGCGCCCCGGCCGCCGCGCCGAGCCAGACCTCGCCGGCCGCGTGCGCGTCGACGTCGTTCTCGACGAACACCGGTACCACGGGCGCGGACGGCCCGTCGGGCGTGACCCCTGCGAGGTCGGCGAGCCGACGGCGCAGGCCGCCCGCGACGTCGGTCCCGGGCCACCCGGGCAGGGTGTCGGTGGCCGAGACGATCACACCGCGACCGACGTCCACCACTCCGGCCGTGCCGACCCCGAGCGCGCGGAGGCGCGCCGCGCCCGGCAGCGCGGCGACGACCTCGCGCACGACCCCGGCGACGGCGTCGAGCACCGCGTCGGGGCCGGCCGCGGCCGGGGTCGGCACGGCGAGCACGGGACCGAGGGTCCCGTCGGCCGCGACGGTCGCCGCGGCCGTCTTGGTGCCGCCGAGGTCGACGCCGACGACGACCGTCGGCGCTGCGGCGTCCGGGGAGGCGTCAGCCACGCAGGAGCCCCGCGGCGCGCGTGATCTCCTCGACGCGGTCGGCGACCTCGCCGTCCAGCGCCTCGACCGGGAACGCCATGGTGGCGGTGTCGATGAGGCCCTGGCGCTGCGCGGCGACCTTGAACGCCCCGACGCCCGCGGCGTCGCCCGAGCGGCCGCGCGCCTGGAACACGATCTCGAACAGCGCGGCGATACGGTCCTGCTCCACCCGGGCATCGTCCCACTTCCCGGCCTGGGCGAGGTCCCACAGGCGCACGTAGCCGCCCGCGTCGACGTTCGCGAGACCGGGGACCACGCCGTCGGCGCCGAGGAGCAGCATCCCGTCGACGACGACCTCGTGCCCCGTGAACAGGGCGAGGGGCGAGCCGGCCGCCGCGTTGGCGGCGACGAGCCGGCGGAACGCGACGTCGTCCCCGGACGAGTCCTTCACGCCCGCGAGGACGCCCTCGGAGCCGAGGCGCACGAGCAGGTCGGCCGGGAGCTTGGTGCGCACGCGCACGGGGATGTCGTAGGCGAACACGGGGACGTCCACGGCGGCCGCGACGGCCCGCAGGTGGCGCTCGATCTCGTCGAGGTCGTTGAGCGCGTAGACGGGCGCGGTCGCGACGACCGCGTCCGCCCCGGCGGCCGCGAGCGCCTTCGCCTGCTCGACGACGCGCGGCGTCGTGAGGTCGATCGCGCCGCCCATGACGGGGACCCGGCCGGCGGCGGCGCGGACCACCGTGCGGACCACGAGGTCGCGCTGCGCGTCGGTGAGGTAGGCGACCTCGCCGGTCGACCCGAGCACGAAGACGCCGTGCACGCCCTCGGTGACGAGGTGGTCCACGAGACGCTCGAGCGACGCGACGTCGACCTCCCCGTCGGTCGTGAGGGGGGTGAGGACGGGCGGGACGATCCCGTGGAAGGTGGGGGTGGTCACGAGGAGCTCCGGTTCTGGGTTCAGCGGTGTTGCGGTCTGGGTGGTGCCCGGCGCGGGGCGCTCGGCAGCGCTCACAGGAGCGCCGGAGCCGCGGCGAGCAGGGTGCGGGTGTAGTCGTCCTGGGGGTCGTCGAGCACGCGTGCGGCGGGGCCGGACTCGACGATGCGGCCGCCCTGCATGACGACGATCTCGTCGGAGACGTGGCGCACCGTCTGGATGTCGTGCGAGATGAAGACCATCCCCAGGTCGAGCTCGGCCTTGAGGTCGGCGAGCAGGTTGAGGATCTGGGCACGCACGGACACGTCGAGCGCGGAGGTGGGCTCGTCGGCGACGATCACGTCCGGCGCGAGCGCGAGGGCGCGCGCGATGGCGACGCGCTGGCGCTGCCCGCCCGAGAGCTGGCCGGGCAGCGCGTCGAGCGCCGACTCGGGCAGCCCGACGAGGTGCACGAGCTCGCGGACGCGCGCCTCGCGCGACGCCGCGTCGCCCACGCGGTGCACGTCGAGCGGGTCGCGCAGCGCGTCCCGCACGCGCATGCGGGCGTTGAGCGCGGTGGCCGGGTCCTGGAAGACGACGGACACGACCCGGCCGACGTCGCGCCGCACGCTCGTCGTGTACGTGTCGACCGGCTGCCCGCGGAAGCGGATCTCGCCGGACGTCGGCGCCTGCAGCCCGACGAGCACCTTCGCCATGGTCGACTTGCCCGAGCCGGACTCGCCCACGATCCCGAGCGTGCTGCCGCGGCGGACCGCGACGCTGACGTCGTTCACGGCGTGCACCCGGTGGGCCTGGAAGAGCGTGCCCGTACGGGCCTTGAAGACGACGTGCACGCCGCGCAGCTCGACGACGGGGGTGTCGTGGTCGGTCGCGGACCCCCGCTCCGCGGCGGTCGGGGTCTGGTCGGTGGCGCTCATCGCGTCCCTCCGGTGGTGATCGGGGCGGGGCCACCGCCCGCGACGGCGCCGACCGGCTCGTCCGGCGGCGTCGCGACGAGGTGCTGCCCGTCGGCGTCCACGGCGCGCAGCACGGGCCGCACGTCGAGACCGCGGTCGGGACGCGACGAGCGCGGTGCGAACCGGTCACCCGTCGGGAAGTCGCGCGGCGACGGGACGGTGCCGGGGATCTGGTGCAGGCGCGTGGAGCGCTGCTCGATCGAGAGCACCGCGCCGAGCAAGCCCTGCGTGTACTCGTGGCGGGGGTCGGTGAGCAGCTCGCTCGTCGGCGCCTGCTCGACGACCTGGCCCGCGTACATGACCGTGATGCGGTGCGCGATCTGCGCGACGAGCGCGAGGTCGTGGCTGACGAACACCATCGCGAACCCGAGCTTGTGGCGCAGCTCGTCGAGCAGCGCGACGACCTGGGCCTGGACGGTGACGTCGAGCGCCGTCGTCGGCTCGTCCGCGATGACCAGCTTCGGGTCGCGCGTGAGCGCCATGGCGATGAGCACGCGCTGGCGCTGCCCGCCGGAGAGCTCGTGCGGGTAGCTCTTGAGCGTGCGCTGCGGGTCGAGGCCCACGAGCTCGAGGAGCTCCTCGGCCGTGCGCGTGCCACCGCGGCGCGTGAGCTGCTTCATCTGCGACCGGATGAGCATCGACGGGTTGAGCGAGCTCAGCGCGTCCTGGTAGATCATCGCGATCTCGGTGCCGCGCAGCGACGCACGCTCGCGGTTGCCCATCGCGAGCAGGTCCTTGCCCCCGTAGCGGATCTCGCCGCTGACCTGCGCCGACGGGTCCAGCAGGCCCATGACGGCGAGCGACGTGATCGACTTGCCGCAGCCGGACTCGCCGACCAGCGCCATCGTCTCGCCGGGCCGCACGGAGAACGACACGTCGTCGACGACCGCGACGTCCCCGTGGCGCGGGAAGCGGATGGACAGGTTGCGCACCTCGAGCAGGGGCTCGGCGTCGCCGTCGTACACGGGGCGGTCGGTCCGCGCCACCTCGGCCGCGCGGAGCGTCGCGAGGCGTGCGGCGAGCGGGACCTCGCGGCCGACGTGCCGGACCTCCGGCTCGACGTCCTGCACGACCGGCTCCGACTCGGCGAGGCGGTCCTCGTCCGCGGTCTCGACCGGCTCGTCGGCGTCCATGGCCGTGAGCTCCGCGGCCACCGCGGCGTCGTCCGAGTCGGTCGCGACGGCCTTCGCCGGGGTGGCGCGGGTCGCGCGGGGGGCGGCGACCATCGCGTCGGTCATGCCCTCGGACAGGATGTTGAGGCACAGGACGGTGAGCATGATCGCCAGGCCGGGGAAGAACGTCGCCCACCAGTACCCGCCCATGACGAGGTCGCGGCCCGCGGCGATGATGTTGCCCCACGACGGCTCCGGGTCGGGCACGCCCGCCTGGATGAAGGACAACGACGCCTCGAAGACGATCGCGTCGGCGACGAGCACGGTGGTGAACACGAGCACGGGCGCCGCGCAGTTGCGCGCGACGTGCTTGGCGAGGATCCAGGCCGTACGCGCGCCCATGACCCGGGTCGCCGCGACGTAGTCCTCGCCGTACTGGTCGAGGATGTTGGCCCGGACGACGCGCGTGAGCTGCGGCGTGTAGAGGAACGCGATCGTCAGCACGAGCACGGGCAGCGACCGGCCGAAGACGGAGACGAACACGGCCGCGAGCGCGATGCCGGGGAACGACATGATGATGTCGAGGACGCGCATGAGGGTCTCGGAGACGCTCTTGCGCGCGGTCGCCGCGACCGAGCCGAGCACGGCCGCCGCGGCGAGCGCGATGGCCGTCGCCCCGAGGCCGATGACGAGCGAGTACCGCGCGCCGTAGACGACGCGGGAGAAGATGTCGCGGCCCTGGCGGTCGGTGCCGAACCAGTTCTCCGCGCTGGGCGGCTGGACGGGCGTGCCGGTGGCGAGCGGGTCGTGGCTCGCGACGAGCGGCGCGAGGACGGCCGCGAGCGCCACGAGGAGCACGAACGCGAGGGAGATCGTGGACCCGAGGGGCAGCGCGCGCAGGCGCATCCCGGGGGTCGAGAGCCGTTCGGTGAGCTGTCGGCGCACGTCACACCGTCCTGATCCGCGGGTTGACGAGCACGTAGAGCATGTCGACCACGATGTTGATGAGCACGAAGGCGAGCGCCACGGTGAGGGTCACGCCCTGCACGAGGTTGGGCTCGTTGTTGGTGACGCCGTTGAGGATGAGCGTGCCCATGCCGGGCAGCGCGAAGATGATCTCGATGACGACGGCGCCGCCGATGAGGTAGCCGACGCGCAGGCCGAGCACCGTGATCGGCGTGATGAGCGCGTTGCGCAGCACGTTGCGCCCGACGACGACGTGCCGCGGGATGCCCGCGCCGATCGCGGTGCGGACGTAGTCCTTGTCGAGCTCCTCCACGACCGACGTGCGCACGACGCGCGTGAGCTGGCCGACGACGGGGATCGCGAGCGCGATCGCGGGCAGAGCCATGCGGGCGAGGTAGCCGCCGAGGTCCTCGGACGGGTCCGGCAACGGTCCGCTCGCGGGGAGCCACCCGGCCCCGAGCGTGACGACCTGGATGAGCAGCACGGCGAGCCAGAACGACGGCGTCGCGAGCGACGCGACGGACACCACGCGGATCGCCTTGTCCGGCCAGCGGTCGCGGTAGAGCGCCGCGAGGATGCCCATGACGAGCGCGGCCACGACGGCGATGACGAGGCCCATGAGCGTGAGCTGCAGGGTGATCGGCAGGGCGCGCGCGACCTCGTCGGCGACGGGCACCTGGCGGGCGCTGAACGTGCCGAGGTCCCCGTGCAGGAGGCCGCCGAGGAACGCGACGTACCGGACGAGGAGCGGGTCGTTGAGCCCGTTCGCCTCGCGGTACGCCTCGCGCGCCTCGACCGACGCGCCTTCGCCGAGGGCCTGGATCGCGGGGTCGACCTGCGAGAACGACATCACGAGGAACACGAGGAACGTGATGCCGAGGATCATGATCGGCAGCTGCAGGAGGCGGCGTCCGACGAGTCGCAGCAGTGCGCTCACGGTCGGCCTCCCGGTGCGTCGGGGGTGCGGTGCATGGTCTGTCCGTTCTGGGTGCCGGGCGGGTACCGGTCCCCTCGCCCCGAGGGGGACGGGCGAGGGGACCGGCGAGACGGCCGGAGCCGGTCGGCGCCGAGGGCTACGGGCCCGCGGCTACTTGACGAGGCCGGCGTCGAGGAACGACAGGCCGGTGATCGGCAGGGGCGAGAACCCGGAGAGCGTGGAGCCGTCCCACGCGGTCGGGAGCTGGCGGTGCAGCAGCGGGTAGAGCGGCACCTCGTCGGAGATCAGGTCGAACGCCTGGTTCCACAGCTCCTGCTGCTCGTCGCCGGACGTGCGCACGGCGGCGTCGAGGATCGACTGGAGCTCGGCGAACTTCGGGTCGTCGTTCCAGCGGTAGCGCGACTGCGACCACACGTTGTCGCCGTACCACCAGCGCATGAGCAGGTCGGGGTCGTTGCCGAACACCGACGGGTCGCCCGGCGCGACCATGACCTGCAGGTCGCCGTTGTCGACCTTGGTGTACTGGCCGCCGGACTGGCCGATGTCGAGCGTCGTGTCGACGCCGATCGCGTCGAGGTTCTCCTTGATGAGCGGGGCGATGTCCGCGACCCAGCCGGTGTCGGTCGTCATGAGGGTGATCGACAGGTCGCTCACCCCGGCCTCGGCGAGCAGCGCCTTGGCCTTGTCCGGGTCGTAGGAGTAGACCGTGGACGCCTCGTGGAAGTTGGGGTGGCTCTGCGGGAGGAAGCTCGTGGCCGCCGCGCCGTTGCCGAGCAGGCCGTTGTCGATGATCTTGTCCATGTCGAGCGCGTAGAAGAACGCCTGGCGCACGCGGACGTCGTCGAACGGGGGCAGGTCCGTGTTGAACATCATGAAGAGCGTGCCGAACGACTGGACGGACTCGACGTCCACGGTGCCCTCGAGCGTCGGGACGTCGATGTAGGGGACGTCCTCGATCGCGCTGACGGTGCCGGAGCTCATCGCGGTGACGCGTGCGGCGGGGTCGGAGAGCAGGTTCCACACGAGGCCGGCCGCCAGCGCGGGGCGGGTGCCCGTGTAGCCGTCGAAGCGCTCGAACGTGATCTTGTCGTCGGGCGTGGCCTGGGTCATCTTGAACGGTCCGGTGCCGACGGGCAGCGCGTTGAACGCCTCGTAGTCGGACTCGACGAGGGCCTTCGGGACGATCTTGACGACCGAGAGGCGCTCGGGCACGAGGCTGAAGGGGTACTTGAGGTTGATCGAGACCGTGTCGTCGTCGACGGGGGTGACGGACTCGAGGAAGTCGATGAAGCCGGCGTAGAGCGACTCGTTGGCCGGGTCGAGCACGCGGTCGAAGCTGTAGACGACGTCGTCGACGGTGACGGGCGTGCCGTCGTGGAAGACCGCGCCCTCGCGGAGGTCCACCTCGTAGTGCGTCTCGTCGACCGGGGCGGGGAGGTCGGTGCCGAGCGCGGGGTAGACCTCGCGCGTCGCGGGGTCGAGCTCGGTGAGTCCCTCGAACACGTGCCAGTTGGCCGCTACTGTCACGGCACCGGTGGTGATCATCGGGTCGAAGCCACCGGAGAGGGAGTACGAGATGCCCGCCTCGATCACGGCGTCGGGGTCGATCTCGCCCTGGGCGGCGCTGCCCTCGGTCGGGTCGTCCTGCGCAGCGCCCCCACCGGAGCACGCCGCGAGGCCGAGCGCGAGCACGACGCCCGCGGCGACCGCAGCGACTCCCCTGCGGGGAGGTGAGCTGACGTGAAGCTTCATTGGTTCTCCTGACATGAGACCGACATCGTTCCGGAGAGAAGATGTCTGATGTCTGACGTTGTGTAGCATGACACTAGGACCAGAAACCGAAGGGGTCAAGATGGCGACACCACGGCGCAGGAGCTTCAGCACGCTCGACGCGTCCCGCGACGGCGGACCCGGCGCGACCGCTCCCCGGCGCACCACCACCGCCGACCGGATCAAGGACTTCATCCTCGGCGAGGGGCTGCGCCCCGGGGACCCGCTGCCGACCGAGGCGGAGCTCTGCGAGCACCTGGGCGTGTCCCGGTCGAGCGTGCGCGAGGCGATCCGCACCCTGTCGACGCTCGACATCGTCGAGGTCCGGCACGGGCACGGCACGTTCGTCGGCAACATGTCCCTGGACGCGCTCGTCGAGGCGCTCGTGTTCCGCGGGGTGCTCTCCCCCGGCGACGACCTGCGGGCGCTGCGCGACGTCGTCGAGATCCGCCAGGCGCTCGACCTCGCCATGGCGGACGTCATCGTCGCCAGCCTGGCCGGGACCTCGAACCCCGAGCTGCACGCCCTCGTGGACGAGATGGTGGCCGCCGCGGCCGACCGGCTGAGCTTCCCCAAGCAGGACCGCGCGTTCCACACGGGCCTGCTCGCGCGCCTCGACAACTCGCTCGTCGGCCAGCTCGTCGCCGCGTTCTGGGACGTCCACACCGCCGTGGTGCCCAAGCTCGGCATCTCCGTCGCGGCCGACCTCGACCAGACCGCCCGCGCGCACGGCGAGATGCTCGACGCCGCCGAGGCCGGCGACGTCGAGGCGTTCCGCGCCGCGGTCGTCTCGCACTACGAGCCGATCGACCGCGCGCTCGGGGTGACCACGGCGTGAGACCCGCACCCGCCCGTGCCCAGGCGCCCGCCCGCACGCCCGTCGGCGTCGCCGTTGTCGGCATCGGCGCGTTCGCGCGCGAGCACGTCGCCGCGCTCGCCGGGCTGCCCCGCGCGGACGTGCGGTGGGTCGTGGGGCACGACCTCGCGCGGGCCCGGGCGCTCGCCGCGTTCGTGCCCGGCGCCCGCGCCACGACGTCCCTCGACGAGGCTCTCGACGACGACGCCGTCCACGCGGTCGACGTGGTCACCGCGACGCCCGCGCACGCGCGCGACACGATCGCGGCCGGCGAGGCGGGCAAGCACGTCCAGGTCGAGAAGCCGGCGGCGCTGTCGCTGCCCGAGCTCGACGCCATGGTCGCGGCGACCGAGGGCCGGGGCACGACGCTCGTCGTCGGGCAGACCGTGCGCTTCCAGCCTGCCGTGACGGCGCTCGCCGCCGCGGCCCGCCGGGGCGAGATCGGCACCCCGCGGCTCGCGCACGTCTCCTGGTACACGGGGCACGCGTGGCCCGCCGGGTGGCGCGGCTGGCAGCTCGACCCCGCGCTGTCGGGCGGTCACCCCGTGCACAACGGCACCCACATCATGGACCTCGCGACGTGGCTGCTCGACGACGAGCCCGTCGAGGTCTTCGCGCGGGGGTTCCGCACGTTCTCGCCCGCGATGGAGTCGCCCGACTCGTTCCACGTGCAGCTCCGCACGGCGTCGGGCGCGCTCGCGACCCTCGAGCTCTGCTACGCGCTGCGCCGCCGCGGCGAGCTCGTGCGCCGGGTCGTGCTCGTGGGGACCGAGGGGACGCTCGCGCACTCGACCACCGAGGAGGACGGCCTGCACTCCGACGCCACGACCGCCCCGCCCGTCTCCGTCGAGGGCGCGCTGGGGATCCAGCTCGCGCACTGGCTCGACGTGGTGCACGGCGACGCGACGCCCGTCGTCACGACGCCGCAGGTGCGGGCCGCGCTCGCGACCGCGCTCGCCGCGCAGCGCTCGCTCGTCTCCGGGCGACGTGAGCGCGTCGCCGACGTGCCCGGCTACGCGACCACGGGGGTGGCCGCATGAGCACGACCCTGCGCGTCGCGTTCGCGTCGGCCGTGCGGCACGCGGCCGACTACCTGCGGATCCTCGCCGCCGACGGCCGCGTCGAGCTCGTCGGCGTCGTCGAGGAGGCGGACGCGCCCGGCTGGGTGCGCGACGACTCGCGCGCCGTCGCCGAGCGCGCCGGGGCGCCCTACGCCGAGGTCGCCGACGTGGCGGCGGTCGCGGAGGCCCTGGGCAGCGCGGTCGACCTCGTCGTCGTGTGCGCCGAGCCGACCCGGCACGCGCGCCTCGCCGCCGCGCTGCTGGAGGCGGGCCTCGACGTGCTCGTCGACAAGCCCGTCGCGACGACGCTCGCCGACGCCGACCGCCTCGTCGCCGTCGCCGCCCGCACGGGGCGCACGTGCGCCGTCGTGAACCGCACGCACGCGCCCGCGCTGCGCCGTCTGCGCGCGTGGGTCGACGCCGGCCACGTGGGCCTGCCGCGCCACCTGGACCTCGAGTTCCTCGCCTCCGGCGCGCACTTCGCGACGTCGGTCGAGCGCCCGGGCCTCGTCGTGGACCGCGCGCTGTCCGGGGGCGGCGAGCTGCTGAACTTCCTCGGCTACTGCGCCGACGCGGCCCACCACCTCACCGGGCTCCGCACGGTCGAGGTACACGCCTTCGCGGGGTCGCTCTTCCTGGAGCCGCACCGCGAGGCCGGGGTCGAGGACACGGCGGTCGTCACGCTCGAGCTGGAGCGCGGCGTGACCGCGACGGTCACCCTCGGGCGCGTCCCGTTCGCGCCCGGCGGGACGCCCACCACGTCGTCGGTGCGGCTGCTCGGGTCGCACGGCCACGCCGTCGCGGACGACGACGCCCCGGCCGTCGCGCTGTTCGGCGCGGACGGTCGCACGACGATCGCCGCCGACGCGGGCCAGGTCGCCGCGGCGGCGTACCTGCGGCACGTGGTCGGTGCGGTCCTCGCCGGGAAGCGGCCCGACTACGGGATCGAGGAGGCGCGCGCGTCGCTCGCCGTGATCGACGCGGCGTACCGCTCGGTCGAGACGGGCGACGTGGTCGCGGTGGAGCACCGGACGGTGCCCGAGGAGGCGAGGGTCTGATGGAGGTCGTGATCGCTCCTGCGGAGCGGTTGGCGGTGCTGGCTGCGGACGCGATCGAGGCGGTGGTGCGGTCGCGGGCGGAGTCGGTGCTGGGGCTGGCGACGGGGTCGTCGCCGCTGAAGGTGTACGACGAGCTGGCGCGGCGCCATCGTGAGGACGGGTTGTCGTTCGCGGGT
>NZ_JBGNYC010000079.1:0-15005 GCF_051844275.1 Cellulosimicrobium sp. CpK407 | reverse complement strand
CGCCCGTTCCGCTAGACGACGAGGCCCAGGAGGAGGACCACGAGGAGCGCGACGACGGACAGGACGCACTCCATGAGCGACCACGTCTTGAATGTCTGCCCGACGGTCATGCCGAAGTACTCCTTGACGAGCCAGAACCCGGCGTCGTTGACGTGCGACAGGAACACCGACCCCGCGCCGATCGAGAGCACGAGCAGCGCGGCGTGCGTGGGCGGCAGGGTCGCGGCGATCGGGGCCATGATGCCCGCGGCGGTGATGGTCGCGACGGTCGCGGAGCCGGTGGCGACGCGGATGAGGACGGCGACGAGCCAGCCCGCGAGCAGCGGCGTGATGTTCGCGTCCGAGATGCCCTTCACGACGACGTCGCCCACGCCCGAGTCGACGAGCGTCTGCTTGAAGCCGCCGCCGGCGCCGACGATGAGGAGGATGCCCGCGATCGGCGCGAACGACGAGTCGACGAGCTTGCTCACCTGGTCGCGCGTGCGGCCGAGCGCGGAGCCCAGCACGACGAGCGAGGTGAGCGCGGTGATGAGCAGCGCGACGAGCGGGGTGCCGATGAACTCGAAGACGCGGCCCCAGCCGGTGTCGATGGACCCGCTGACCTCGACGAGGGTGCGGGCGAGCATGAGGATCACGGGCAGCAGGACGACGCCGACGGAGACCGCGAAGCTCGGGCGCGGTGCGTCCTCGTCGCGCTCGGAGACGCCGAGCACGGACGTGGGCGGCGGGAGCGGCACCCAGCGCGCGAGGGGCTTGGCGAGCAGCGGGCCGGACACGACCACGGTGGGGATCGCGACGAGCAGGCCGAGGCCGAGCGTCAGGCCGAGGTCGGCGCCGAGCGCGTCGATGGCGAGCAGCGGCCCGGGGTGCGGCGGGACCAGGCCATGCAGCGCCGACAGGCCCGCGAGCGCGGGGATCCCGACGAGGATCGGGTTGGTGCGGACGCGCTTGGCCACGAGCATGACCACGGGCACGAGGAGGACGACGCCCACCTCGAAGAACAGCGGGATCCCGATGACGAACGCGATGAGCGCCATGGCCCACGGCAGGCGCTGCGGCGTCGTCCTGCCGAGGATCGTGTCGACGATCTGGTCGGCGCCCCCGGAGTCGATGAGCAGCTTGCCGATGATCGCGCCGAGCGCGATGAGGACGCCGACCCCGGCGACGGTCGAGCCGAGCCCCGCGGAGAAGCTGGTGAACGCGTCGACGAAGTCGATGCCGGCCACGACGGCGAGCACGGCCGAGCCGATCATCAGCGCGAGGAACGGGTGCAGCTTGAGCCACACGATGAGGACGACGATCGTCGCGATGCCGACGACGGCGGCGAGGACGAGCTGGGCCGTCCCGGCGTCGGTCACGGGGGCGTCCTCCGCGGCGCGCGCGACGGCCGCGGCGGCGGACGGAGCGAGCGTCGTGAGGTGCTGCGTGAGCGTGCCGATCATCGCGGCGCCTCCGTCCCGGCCGAGGTCCCGGTCGAGGTGCTGGGGTCGGTCCGCCCGCAGTCGGCCCGCCGGTCGAGCACGAGGTCGGCGATCTCCTCGGGCGTGCGGGTGACGTCGACCGTGAAGCCGGGCTCGTCGTCGCCCAGGGGCTCGAGCGTGGCGAGCTGGGAGGGCAGGAGCGACGTGGGCATGAAGTGGCCGCTGCGGTGCTCCATGCGCTCGGCGAGGAGCTCGGGGCTGCCGTCGAGGTGGACGAAGCAGACGCGGCCGCGCGCGGTGCGCAGCAGGTCGCGGTAGGAGCGCTTGAGCGCGGAGCAGGTCACGACGCCGGAGCGTCCGGCGTCCGCCTCGGCGCTCAGCCAGTCGCGGATCGCCTCGAGCCACGGCCAGCGGTCCTCGTCGGTGAGCGGGGTGCCCGCGCTCATCTTCTCGATGTTGGCCTGCGGGTGGAACCGGTCGGCCTCGGCGTACTCGGTCTCGAGGCGCTGCGCGAGCAGCGTCGCGACCGTCGTCTTGCCCGAGCCCGCGACCCCCATGACGACGAGGTGCTGGGGTGCGTGCTCGGGTGCGGCGCTCTCGGCCTGGACCGTGGTGCTGACGTCCGTGTCCATGTGTCGACTTCCGTGTCGGGCGGGCGTCCGGTGCGGGTGCGTCTCGCGGCGCGGTCCCGTCCCGGGTGGCGACCGTCGTGGTCCCCACTGCCGACCACTGTGCGGCATTGGTAGCACCTTTGGCAAGTGATTGATATCACCAATGGGCGCCAGTAGGCTGCTGACCATGGCGACGACGGTCCTGCACACCACCGTGCTCGACGCTCTCGGACGCCGTATCACCAGCGGCGACGTCCCCGCCGGCTCGCCGCTCACGCTCGAGTCGATCGGTTCCGAGTTCGGCGTCTCGCGCACCGTCGCGCGCGAGGTCATGCGGCTCCTCGAAGGGCTCGGCCTGGTGCGGTCGAAGCGTCGTGTCGGGCTCGTCGTCCTCGGCGTCGAGGAGTGGAACGTGCTCGACCCACGCGTCATCCGCTGGCGCCTCGAAGGGCCGGGTCGTGACTCGCAGCTCCGCACGCTCACCGAGCTGCGCCACGCCGTCGAGCCGCTCGCGGCCGCCGGAGCGGCGGTCCATGCGACGGACGACGAGCGCGCCGAGCTCGTCGCGGCGGCGACGCGCATGCGGATGCTCGGCGAGGCGGGCGACCTGGAGGAGTTCCTCGCGCTCGACGTGCGCTTCCACGAGCTCCTGCTGCGCTCGAGCGGCAACGAGATGTTCGGCGCGCTCGCCGGCGTCGTCGCCGCGGTGCTCAGCGGGCGGACGCACCTGGGCCTCATGCCCGCGTCCCCCGTCCCCGAGGCGCTGGACCAGCACGAGGCCGTCGCGCGCGCCGTCGCGGACGGCGACCCGCGCGCCGCCGAGGCGGCGATGGCGGCGATCGTCGGCGAGGTCCGCGCCGCGCTCGGCGGGGTCGACCGACAGGCCTGACCGGACCCTCACGCGTGCGCCGGTCCGGCTCGTCGTGCCTGCCGGACGACGTCGTACCTGCCGGGCGGGGTCGTGCCCGCTGGGCGGCGCCGTGCCCGCTGGGCGGCGCCGTGCCGGGAGCTGGCGGGGCTACCTCGCGCCGGCGGGGACCGGGAGCGCGTGCAGCGCGTCGACGAGCGACGCGAGCTCGGGCGTCTCCGTCGCGTCGTGCAGGGCCGCCTCGAGGGTCGCGTCGTGGGTGGGGCGCGCGGCGCGCAGGAGCGCCTCGCCCGCGGGCGTGAGCTCGGTGTAGATCCCGCGGCGGTCGTCCTGGCACAGGATGCGCGTGAGCAGGCCGCGGTCCTCGAGCCGGTTGACGAGCCGGGTCGTCGCGCTGGGGGAGAGCGCGGCGGCCCGCGCGAGCTGCTGCATGCGCATGTGCCAGCCGTCCTGCCGGGAGAGCGCGTCGAGCACGGTGTACTCGACGACCGAGAGGTCGTGCTCCGACTGCAGGGCACGCTCGAGCGCGGCGTCGATGAGCCCGTGCAGCGCGGCGAGCGTGCGCCAGCCCTGCGCGCGGATCTCGACGGCGTCGTCGGCGATGCCCATGGGGTCCTCCTCGGTGCGTGCGTGCCGTCACAACTATAGCGCTTGTGCAACTAATCGGCGTGTGCAACTATCGATAGCGCGCGTCTGCAACAAGTGCAGACGCTAGGTGAACGCGTGTGCAACGCGATCCCTTCCCGATCGTCCCTCAGGAGCCCTTCCGTGTCCTCGACCACCACGACCATGCCCCGCACGACCCTGCGCGGAGGCACCTCGATCCCGCAGGTCGGCTTCGGCGTCTTCCAGGTGCCCGACGCCGAGACCACGCGAGCGGTGAGCCTCGCCCTCGAGGCGGGGTACCGCAGCGTCGACACCGCGGCGGTCTACGGCAACGAGGCGGGCGTGGGCCGCGCTCTCGCGGAGTCCGGCCTCGCGCGCGACGACGTCTTCGTCACGAGCAAGCTGTGGATCGACTCCCTCGCCCGCGACACCGTCCGCCCCGCGCTCGAGAGGTCGCTCGAGCTGCTCGGGCTCGACCGGCTGGACCTCTACCTGATCCACTGGCCGTCGCCCGCCCGCGGCCGGTACGTCGAGGCGTGGGAGGGTCTCGTCGCGGCCCGCGACGCGGGCCTCGTCCGCGAGATCGGCGTCTCCAACTTCGAGCCCGCGCACCTGCGCGCGGTCGTCGCGGCGACGGGCGAGACGCCCGCCGTCAACCAGGTCGAGCTGCACCCCGCGCTCCAGCAGCGCGCGCTGCGCGACGTCCACGCCGAGCTCGGGATCGTCACCGAGGCGTGGAGCCCGCTGGGCCAGGGCACGGTCCTCGACGACCCGACGGTCGTCCGCGTCGCCGCCGCCCACGACGTCACGCCCGCCCAGGTCGTCCTGCGCTGGCACCTGCAGCAGGGGACGGTCGTCATCCCCAAGTCCGTGACCCCCGCGCGGATCGCGTCGAACCTCGACGTCCTCGGCTTCGCGCTCACCGCCGACGAGGTCACCGCGATCGACGCCCTCGACGCGGGCGGTCGCATCGGACCGCACCCCGACACCTTCGAGGGCTGACGCGCCGGCGCGCGCCCCGGCCCGCGCCGCGCCTCGCCCGCGAGACCGCACCTTCCCGGAACCAGGAGATCGTCATGCCAGTCGCCCTCTGGGCCCTCGCCATCGGGGGCTTCGGCATCGGGCTCACCGAGTTCGTCATCATGGGCCTGCTGCCCGAGGTGGCCGCCGACTTCGGCGTCACCGAGTCCGTCGCCGGCTACCTCATCTCGGGCTACGCGCTGTCCGTCGCCGTCGGCGCGATCGGCCTCACGGCCGCCCTGACGCGCGTCGACCGCAAGAAGGCCCTCCTCGGCCTCATGGTCCTGTTCATCGCGGGCAACCTGCTGTCCGCCGTCGCGCCGACGTATGAGGTCATGCTCCTCGGCCGCGTCGTCGCGGCGCTGTGCCACGGCGCGTTCTTCGGGATCGGCGCCGTCGTGGCGGCCGACCTCGTCGCGCCCGAGAAGCGGGCCGGGGCCATCTCGATCATGTTCGCCGGGCTGACCATCGCGAACGTGCTCGGCGTCCCGTTCGGCACGTTCCTCGGCCAGGCCGCCGGATGGCGTGCGACGTTCTGGGCCATCACCGCCATCGGCGTCGTCGCGCTCGCCGGGATCGCGCTCCTCGTCCCGTCGCGCGTCGGGTCGCCCGACGGCGTCCCCGCACCCGACGGCAGCACCTCGCCCGGGACGGACCGCGCGTCGGGCAGCACCGGGCTGCGCGGCGAGCTCGCCGCGTTCCGCAGCGCGCAGGTGTGGTTCTCGATCGCGATCACCGTGCTCGGGTTCGGCGGGATGTTCGGCGCGTTCACGTACATCGCGTTCACGCTCACCGAGGTGGGCGGGTTCACGACGGCGTCGGTCCCGTGGCTGCTCGTGCTGTTCGGCGGCGGTCTGTTCGTGGGCAACCTCGTCGGCGGGCGCGCCGCCGACCGCCGGCTCGGCACGACGCTCGTCGTGCTGTTCGCGGCGCTCACCGTGGTGCTGGGCGTCTTCGCGCTCACCGCGACGAGCCAGGTGATGACCGTCGTGAGCCTCGTCCTCATGGGCGCCTTCGGGTTCGCGACTGTCCCCGGGCTCCAGATGCGCGTCATGTCGTTCGCCCAGGGCGCCCCCACCCTCGCGTCGGGCGCGAACATCGCCGCCTTCAACGTCGGCAACGCGCTGGGCGCGTGGATCGGCGGCCTGACCATCGCCGCCGGGCTCGGCTTCACGTCGCCCCTGTGGGCGGGCGCCGCGATGACCGCCGTCGGGCTCGTCGTCCTGCTCGTCGCGGTCAGGGCCCGCGGCGGTGAGTGGTCGCGAGCCGTGCGGCCCCCGCACGACGCGGCGCCCGCCCCCGCGCCGGAGGCACGGGCCGCAGTCTGACACCCGCGGTGCCGAACCCGGGGTCCTTCCTCACGACTGGCGAGTCGTGGGGAACGACCCCGGGTTCGGCGTGTCAGTGGGGGTGGATGCGCACCTCGGCCGCCTTGACCACGAACCAGACGTGCTCGCCCGGGGTCAGGCGCAGCTCGGCGACGGCGCGCGGCGTGAGGTCGGCGGCCAGGTGCGGGGCGTCGTGGCCGACGGCGGTCGTCGTCACTGCGGCCTGGTCGCCCCGATCCTCGCCCGCCACGCGACCCCACACGCGCAGCAGCGGTCCGTGCGGCTCCACGCTCGTCACGACGACCCGGTAGGCGTTGCGGGGACTGCCCTCGGGCGTCGCCCGGTGGACGGCGACCGCGCGCGGCTCGAACACCGCGACGGCCCCGTCGCCGACGGCGAGCGGATCGCCCGCCGTCCCGCGCACACGGACCTCGGTGCCGTCGACGGCGAGGGTCGCCTCGCGTGCGGCGGCCTCCTCCGGCCCCGCCTCGGTGCGGACCAGAGCCGCGTCCGCGCCGGCGGAGCCCGGCGCCGTCCCGAGGCTGCCCACCGTGACGGGCTCCGGCACGGCGACATGGACGACGCTCCCCGCGAGCAGGTTCACACCCGCGAGGCGGGCCGCGAACCGGGACCGCGGCCGCGTGAGGACCTGGTCCACCGGACCGTCCTCGACGACGCGGCCGTCGTCCAGGACGACGACGCGGTCCGCCAGCAGCAGTACGTCGAGCAGGTCGTGGGTCACGAGGAGCGTCGTGCGCGGGTGCTCGCGCTGCGCGTGGTGCAGCACCGACCGCACGTGCTGCGCGACGCCGACGTCGAGCGAGGCGAGCGGCTCGTCCAGCAGGAGGACGCGGGGGTCGGTGACGAGCGCCCGGGCGATCGCGACGCGCTGCGCCTGCCCGCCGGAGAGGTCGGTCGCGCGCCGGGTCGCGAGGTGGGCGGCGCCGACGTGCCCGAGCGCGGCCCGGGCCTCGCGCCGGGCGCGCGAGCGTGGCACGCCCCGCGCCCGGAGGCCGAACGCGACGTTGTCCTCGACCGACAGGTTCGCGAACAGCAGCGGCCGCTGGCTCAGCCACGCGACCCGGCGGCGGCGCGGCGCGGCGCGCGTGACGTCGTCGTCCCCCACGGCGACCCGGGCGCCAGGCGCGTCACCGGGTGGGAGGAGGCCCGCGACGACCTGCACGAGCGTCGACTTGCCCGCGCCGTTCTCGCCGAGCACCGCGACGACCTCGCCCGGGGCGAGCGCGAGGTCGACGTCGAGCCCGCGGTCGGGGACGACGGCGCGCACGGCGAGCGCGGCGGGGGCCCCGCCGGCGCGCGGGGTCGGGTCCGCGGCGGCTGCCGTCGCCCGGTCGTCGTCGGCCCTGGGCGAGACGTCCTCCTGGACGAGCCGATCGCCGTCGGGCAGGGTGCCCGGCCCGCGGGCCACCCGGCCCCCGCGCCGCGGTCGCGCCGTCCGGGAATCCGGGCCCCCGAGCACGCGCGGGCCGTGGATGGCCGCCGTGATGAGCACGGCCACCACGACGAGCACGAACGACAGCGCGACGGCGGCGTCCGGGTCGGCGCTGCGCTGGAGGTAGATCTCGAGCGGCAGGGTCTGCGTGACGCCCTGGAGCGCGCCCGCGAACGTGATGGTCGCGCCGAACTCGCCGAGCGCCCGCGCGAACGCGAGCACCGCGCCCGACGTCAGCCCCGGCAGGACGCGGGGGAGGGTGACGCGGCGCAGCACCGTCGTCGGGCGGGCCCCGAGCGTCGCGGCGACGTCCTCGAGGCGCGCGTCCTGCGTGCGCAGCGCGCCCTCGAGGCTCAGGACGAGGAACGGGAGGGCGACGAAGGTCTGCGCGATGACGACGGCCGTCGTGGTGAACGCGATCTCGATCCCCAGCACCTCGAGGTGCCGGCCGATCAGCCCGCGTCGCCCGAACGTGTGGAGCAGCGCGATGCCGCCGACCACGGGCGGCAGGACGAGCGGGAGCAGGACGAGGGCGCGCGCGACGCGCTGCCCGGGGAACGTCG
Organism: Cellulosimicrobium sp. CpK407; assembly: GCF_051844275.1. Taxonomy (NCBI): domain Bacteria; kingdom Bacillati; phylum Actinomycetota; class Actinomycetes; order Micrococcales; family Promicromonosporaceae; genus Cellulosimicrobium; species Cellulosimicrobium sp. CpK407. The sequence goes on along the minus strand of NZ_JBGNYC010000079.1, from coordinate 7,135 downwards.
TGCGCGCGAGGACGAGCGCCATGGGCGTGCCGAGCACGACGCAGCACAGCGTCGCGACGAGCGCGGTGCGCAGGGACAGCCCGAGCGCGTCGACCGCGGCCGGGGACGTCACGAGGGCCCAGAAGCCGCCGGTCCCGGCCGGCCCCGGCGTCGGCTCGACGCGCGCGACCATCGCCACCACGGGGACGACGACGAACAGCGCGCCGAGCAGCGCCGGGACCAGGACCCAGCGGGGGAGCCCGCGCATCAGGACCCGCCGGGTGCCGCGGACGTCACGGCGCGGAGGCGTCCGGCGCGCCGAAGCCCGCGGCGGCGAGCGCGGCCTGCCCGGCGTCGCCGGTCACGAGGTCGATCCACGCCCGCGCGAGCTCGACCTGCTCCGGGCCGGACCGCTCGGCCGCCGCGACGAGCGCGATCGGGTAGACGTTGAGCGCCGCGTCGGTCTCGGGCACGTCGACCACGTCGACGTCGTCGCCCGCGAGGGTCGCGTCCGTGATGTACACGAGGCCCGCGTCGGCCTCGCCCGACGTCACCTTGGCGAGCACGTCCGTGACGTTCGCCTCCTCGCTCACGCGGTGGACGGTGACGCCCGCGCCCTCGGCCACCGTGTCGGTCGCGGCGCCGCACGGGACCTCCGGCGCGCACACCACGACCTTGACGTCCTCGCGCGCGAGGTCGGCGAACGTCTCGACGCCGGCCGGGTTGCCGGGCGGGGTGACGACCGTCAGCGTGTTCGTCGCGAACGCGACGGGGTCGGACGCGTCGCCCGCGTCGACGACCCGGGCCATGGTGCGCTCGTCCGCGGAGGCGAAGACGTCGGCCGGTGCCCCGGCGAGGATCTGGTCGCCCAGGTCGGACGACCCCGCGAACGACAGCGCCACGGTCACGCCCTCGTGCTCGGCCTCGAAGTCCGCCGCGAGGTCCGTGAACACGTCGCGCAGCGACGCGGCGGCGAGGACCGTGAGCGTGCTCTCCTCGGCCGGCGTGCTCGCGGCGTCCGCGGCACCGTCCGATGGCGCGGCGTCGCCCCCGCCGTCCGCGCCCGTGCCGCACGCGGCGAGCGCGGCGAGGAGCGTCGCCGCCCCGAGCGCCGCGAGGGTGCGCCGGGTCCGGCGGTGCGCGGGGGCCGGGCGGGGCCGTGCGGACGCGCTCACGCGGTTCCTCCCGGCGTCTCGACGATGACGGTCGTCGCCTTGACGACCGCGACGGCCAGGCTCCCGGGCTCGAGGCGCAGCTCGCGCACGGCCTCGGTGCTCATGAGCGAGACCACGCGCTGGCCTCCGCAGAGCATCTCGACCTGGGACATCACGGTGTCGCTCACGACGTCCGTCACGATCCCGACGAACCGGTTGCGCGCCGAGCGGGCGACGCCGGACGGGTCGGGCGTCGGGTGCGACTGCGCGACGGCGAAGCGCGCGAGCTCCGCGCCCTCGACGACCTTGCGCCCGGCGTCGTCGACGCTCGCCGCGAGCTCGCCGGCGTCGACCCACCGGCGGACGGTGTCGTCGCTCACCCCGAGCAGGCTCGCGGCCTCTCGAATCCGAAAATGCGGCATAGTGGCGACGATAGACCCGCACCTGCGGAGTGTCACGCCGCAGGACCGTGGAAACCCCGAGAGACGGACGCCAAGCACCGGGGTGCTCGCTCAGTGGTGCACCGTGCGCCCGAGGGACGCGCCTGGGCGTGCATCGCTCGAACGCCCGTGCATCGCTCGACCGGAGTGTGCTCGCCAGGCCACGGGACCGCGGCTCGGCGCGTGGCTCTCGGGGTGTTTGTTAGGGTGCCGTATGTTCTCACGACGGCGTGATTCTCGACCGGGCCGCTCTGCCCGCCGCACCAGGGCGTGCGGCGTGCTGGCGGCCCTCGTGGCGGCGACGCTCGCCGCGTGCACCGGGGGCGCGACGCCGCAGGAGCCGGCGCCGACCACGCTCGCGCCCGACGCCGCGGCGACCCCGGCCCAGGGTCCGACGCCGACGTCCGAGGTCACCGTGCACGAGACCGGGCCCGAGGGCTTCCCCGGGGCCTACGCCGTCCCGGAGGGGCTCTCCGCCGATGACCCGCGGCCCGCCGTCCTCGCGTTCGGCGGGTCGGAGGGTGGGTCGCAGGGCGGGCGGGCGTTCGCGGAGGCGATCGCCGGACTGGGGTACCCGGCCCTCGGGATCGGCTACTTCAAGGGCGTCGACCAGCCGGCCGCGCTCGAGGAGGTGCCGGTGGAGACGTTCCTCGACGCGCTCGCGTGGCTCCGGGAGCAGCCGGGCGTGGACGGCGACGCCGTGCTCGCGTTCGGTGCGTCGCGCGGTGGGGAGATGGCGCTGTGGCTCGCGGCGAACCGGCCGGACCTCGTGCAGGGCGCGATCGCCCCGGTCGGCGCCGACGCGATCATGTGCGGATACCCGGACGCGTCTGTCTCCGCATGGACACTTGGGGGTGAGGCGCTCCCGTGCTCGGCGGACTGGACCGCAGCGAGCGACGCCGACCCCGCGGCGCGGATCCCGGTCGACTCGATCACCGGGCCCGTGATCCTCGCGTGCGGGACCGAGGACGACGTCTGGTACTCGTGCGGGTACCTCCGTCGTGCTGAACGAGCTCTGGACAGTCGCAGGCAGGGCACCATCGTCGCGATCGTGGGCGAGGGCGCGGGCCACGACGTCTCCCCGCCACCGTGGATGGAGTACTCCACCGGTGACGCCGCGCGGGACGCCGCCGGACTCGACGCGCGACGACAGCTCTGGTCCGCCGTCGACGAGGTGCTCGCGTCCCTCGACTCCTGAGCTCGCGCGCGTCGTCCGGCCGCCAAGGTCGACTGCTGCGTCACGGCGCGAGCGCTGGGTCCACGGACGCGTCGCTCGACGTCGACGCGGCGCACGACGTCCCCGGCCGTGTGGCACGCTCGGGGCGTGAGCGAGACGACGACCCGGGCGGGCGTGCGCGTCGCCGTCGAGGACCTGGCGGCCGAGGACGTGCTGGCGCTGCTGCAGGAGCATCTGGACGAGATGCACGCGACGTCGCCGCCGGAGAGCGTGCACGCGCTGGACGTGGAGCGGCTGCGCGCGCCGGACATCACCTTCGTCACCGCGCGCTCCGCGGACGGCGGTCTCCTGGGGTGCGGTGCGCTCAAGCAGCACGACGCGACGCTGGGCGAGCTCAAGTCCATGCGCACGACGGCGGCCGCGCGGGGCCGGGGCGTCGCCGCGACGGTCCTCGCGCACCTGCTCGACGTCGCACGCGACCGTGGGCTCGACCGCGTGAGCCTGGAGACGGGCGCGGAGGACTACTTCGCGCCCGCGCGTCGCCTCTACGCGCGCCACGGGTTCGTGCCGTGCGCACCGTTCGCCGACTACACGGACGACCCGAACAGCACGTACATGTCTCGCACCCTCTGAGCCCCACTGCAGCAAGGACGGCACCGGGCGGTCACGGGCGTCGACGAGCACATGCCCGTCAGCAGGTGGTGGGCGCGTCGTGTCGGGACGCCCGGACAGCGAGCGGTTACCTCTTCGCCAGCCGTCGGAGCCAGGTGACAGGGCCGCAGAGGTGTGCGTCATCGTGCATCGTCGAAGGCATCTCTTGCGCAGCGACGGATTCACAGACGAGGGCTTTGGCCAGCGCGCATCGCCACGCAAGCGCATCGTGGCGCTCCTGGGCCTGTTCGCGGCCTTCCGTCGCGAACCAGACCCCGAGAGCCAAGCATGCCACGGCGCCAAGGAGGAAACCGACGGTCTGGAGCCCAGCAAGTCTCAGCTCCGGAAGATCCGACGCCATGGGCCATGACAGTGCGAGAACGATCTGGATGCCGACCAGCGCGATCGACGCCGACGCGACCCACATCGCGATGCTCAGCGCCGGCCGGACAACGGCGTGGGTGGTCGCGTCATCGACCGCCTGGTCAGCCGCGACGGATGCTCGCACCCAGTCCTCGCGTTCTATTCCTTCGTGGACCAGTCGGTGAACCATCTCGTCGTCGCAGGTTCGTCCGAAGAGGACCCGCGGCGTCTTCTTGAAGTTGCGCCGCCTGTCGCGTCTGGTCTCGATCTCGAGCTCGTCGTAGGTGACCACACCGCCCCCTTGCCGTTGGCTGCTGCTGAGCGCACAGCCGGTCTCGAGGAAGCGTAACGAGCGGGTCCGACGCCGCGTGCTGGGCGTCTGGAGAGCGAAGGACCCCGTGTCCTGTGCCGGTCACGGGGTCCTTCTCGTCGGGTCGTGGAAGGCGTGGGAGCGCCTGGGTGTCATGCGTCGAGCTTCAGCCGGGCACCGAGGGCGACCGCCGCCACGACGGCAGCGCCGGCGACGAGCACGAGGTCCTTGAGCACGTACTGGCCCAGGAGGGTCATGCCGTGACCGAACAGCTCGCCGGCGAACAGGACGATCGGCGACAGGATGCCGGCCATCGCGACGGCGAGAGCGACCAGCCCGGCCCGCAGGAGGCGGCCCGTGAGGAGGGTCAGGCCGATGAAGGTCTCGAGGACCGCGGTGAAGATCACGGCCGCCGTCCCGCCGACGAGGCCGAACGTGAGCGTCTCGACGGTCCGCGCCGCGATCGACTCCGCCGGGCTCGCGCCGGGGAAGAACTTCAGGACGCCGAACCCGAGGAACACGAGGCCGAGGGCGACGCGCAGCGCGGGCACGGACCAGCGCGTGAGGAAGCGCGCGGTGGCGGCGACGGCAGCGTCGACGCGGCCGGCCAGGCGCGCCGGCAGGACGGACGCGCGGCGCCGGGCGGCGGGCGTGGTGGACGACGCGGACGGGCGGACGGCGCGGGGGCGACCGGCGGTCGTCGGGGCGGTGGTGGACATGCTCGAACCTCTTCCGGGTGACGGTCGCGGTCGGGGTGACCGCCCCTGGAAGGAGGGGGCGTCGGGGCGTTCCGTGGTCGCCGTGCCGCCCTTTTCACCCGGCCGTCGCGGGCCGGCGCTCGGGCCGCGGCGGCGATTTCCTGCCGCTGACCTGGTACGTCGTGAGGCCGGTGCGGTTGGCCCGGATCACCGTCCGCGCGGGCGCTCCGACGGGTCCCAGCCGGGCCGCGGGGCGCGGGCGGCGACCGACGCCTCGCGCGACCGGTACACCACGTACGGGCGGAACAGGTAGGGCGCGGGCGCGGAGAACGCGTGAACAAGCCGCGTGAACGGCCACAGGATGAACAGCAGGTTGGCGGCGACGATGTGGAGCTGGAACGCCGCGGGCACGCCCTCCATGAGCGCGGGCTGCGGCTGCAGGTACCAGAGCGACCGGAACCAGGGCGAGATCGTCTCCCGGTAGTCGTACCCGTGGCCGCCGGCGAGGAGCTGCGTCTGCACCGTCGCCCACGACCCGAGCAGGATCGACGCCGCGAGGAACACGTACATCGTCTTGTCCATGCGCGTCGTCGCGCGGAAGACGGGACCGGTGGTGCGGCGCCGGTAGACGAGGATGAGCAGCCCGGCGACGAGCGCGACCGCCGCGATCGACCCCATGTACGTGGCGACGAAGTGGTAGGCGACCTCCTGGATGCCCACCGCCTCCGTCCACGACGTGGGGATGACGAGGCCCATGAGGTGCCCGAGGATCACGAACAGCAGCCCGAAGTGGAAGAGCGGGGAGCCGAGCCGCAGGAGCCGCTTCTCGTAGAGCTCGCTCGACCGCGTGGTCCAGCCGAACTTGTCGTACCGGTACCGCCAGACCGACCCCACGACGAACACCGCGAACGTCACGTACGGGAACACGACCCACAGCAGGATCTCGCCCGTGCTCACCCCGCTCATCGCACCGCTCCTCCGGTTCGGCCGGACCCGCTGCCGTACGGCTCCAGCGCGAACGGCTCCATCCCCACGAGCTCGGCGGGCGGACCCGCCGTCACGAGCTCGACGTACCGCTCCCGCGTGCGCGCGTCGAGCGGCGGCAGGGTGAGGCACACCGCCTCGACCAGCCCGGTCCACGGGCTCGCCATGCTCTCGAGCGCGGTCCGCAGCACCTCGATCCCGTCGCGGTGCGAGGCGAGCAGCCCCGCGGCGATCGTGGCGTCGTCGCCCTCGGTGCGGGCCGAGAACTCGAGCACGGTCGGCAGGTAGTCGGGCAGCTCCGAGCCCGTGACCTCCCAGCCCGCGGCCCGGTACGCCTCGACGAACGCGACGAGGGCCGTCCCGCGCCGCCGGGTGTCGCCCGCGGCGTAGTACGACAGGTACATCGAGCACTTGCGCTTGAGGTCGAACGTCGCGACGTAGCGGGCCTGGAGGTCGCGCAGGCCCTGCGCGTCCGCCGGCGCCGGCAGCGCGTCGCAGAACGCGTCGAGGCGCTCGCGGACCGGCGCGGGCAGCCCCGGCGTCGAGGCCCGGACGGCGACGGCCGCGTCGAGCACGTCCGCGTCGGGGTAGGCGAGCAGCACGGACACGGCCATGTGCGCCGTGCGGCGCTGGGTGTCCGACGCCGCGACCGGCGAAAGGTGGTCGGGCTGCGGCCCGCGAGGTCGTGCCCCGGGACGCAGCGCCGGGGTCGGGAGCAGGGATCGCGTCCTCATCGGGTGCCCCCGTCGGGCTCGACGCCGGGCCCGTTCCCGGGTGCCGGTCCGCCCGCCGATCCGGCGGCGGGTCGACCGGGCGTCGACGGGCCGGGGATCGTGTCGTGGCGCGCGTCCTGCCGACCCCCGGGCAGCGATCCGGGGCCTCCGGGCGTGACGCCGCCGGTCCCGGTGCCCGCGCCGGTCCCGCCGGTCGTCGCGTCCTCGCCCGGCGGGAAGAGCCCGGGCGGGCGGCCGTTGCCGTCCCAGTTGAGGAGGTTCACGCGGCCCGGTGTCGAGGGCCCGTACGGCGAGTCCGCCGTCTGGCGCGCCTGGAGGACGTGGAAGTTCTCGACCGCGACGGGCACCGGGCTCCCCGACGTCTCGCCGAACGGGCCGCCGCCGGTGAGGCCCATGCCGCCCATGCCGGGGCCGCCGTCGTAGTCGAGGGAACAGGAAAGCTCGTCGAGCTCGCGGGCGATCTCGGTGTGGGCGGTGGGGATGACGTACCGGTCTTCGTACTTCGCGATCGCGAGGAGGCGGTACATGTCTTGGATTTGGGTGCCGGTCATGCCGACGGCGGCCGCGGTGTGTTCGTCGGGTTCGTGGCCGAGGTTGAGGTCGCGCATGTAGGAGCGCATGGCGGCCAGGCGGCGTAGGACGCGT